>CAZVMA010000014.1:15426-17781 GCA_964628545.1 uncultured Pseudomonadales bacterium
CGCGGGGATCGGTGCGCACGGGCGGCAGCTGGAGCATGTCCCCGGTGGCGATGAGTTCAATCTCCACCGCCTCCATCAGCTCCTCGCGGAAACCGCCGCCGATGCCGAACCCGAATTCGCGGGTGGAATCGGAATCCCAGCGGGCATTGAACTCGGTCCACT
This sequence comes from uncultured Pseudomonadales bacterium, assembly GCA_964628545.1. Lineage (GTDB taxonomy): Bacteria > Pseudomonadota > Gammaproteobacteria > Pseudomonadales > Azotimanducaceae > UBA7803. The sequence continues at coordinate 15,589 of CAZVMA010000014.1, forward strand.
CTTCGACGCGATAGGTGCCGTTGCCGAAACTGTTGAGATCGTCGTACTGGCCGGGCAGATAACTGGCGCGCAACAGCAGCTTGGACAGGTTGTGGAACGTGATCCGGTCGGCAACGAACAAGCCGCCGCCCGTGAACAAATCGTCGGTGACGTTGTTCTGCACAAAGCCGCGCACGTCGAGGAAATTGTCGCGCGCCCAGCCGAGATTGGCCTGAATCAGCTGCACCGAGCTGCGCACGCGATACTCGTTGTTGCGCTGGAGAAAGCCGAGATCGTTGATGTCGATGTGCTCGTCGAAGTACTCGACGCCGACCCGCTGAACGAGGCCGCGCCGGTAGGTGTACTCGAGGTCGACGAAGCCGCCGTAGCCTCTGCCTAGCGTATCGACGTCCGAGGTCATCACCTGCCCGTCCAGCTTCACTTTGCCGTCCCGGCTCAGGTAGTGGCCGTCCACGCCCTGCACGAACGCATCGCGCGCCGGGTTGACCACTGCCGTCGTCAGGAAACCGAGGCCACGGTAGGCGCCATCGGCTTCATCCTCGTAGAGCACGCGGGCGATGCCGTAGTCGCTGCCCTCCTCGATCAGCGTTTCCGGGTTGCCGTTAACGCGGTAATTCCAGCGCACGTCGTCTTCGAACGCACCCATCAGGCCGTAGCGCACGGCGCCCACCTGGCCGCTCGCCTGTACGGCACCCAGCAGCTCTACCGGTTCGTTCAGCTGCCGCCGGTCGAGCGCGGTGCCTGCGGGCAATCCGGTGGGTCGCAGCGGCTTGCCGCCAATGCGGCGGGTATTCACCATCGTATACGGCAGGCCGGCGTTGCCGATGCTGCTGCTGCGCACGTCCGCGCGCGGCGAGGCGAAAAAGATCTCCTGTCCTTCGAGGAAGAACAGACGCTTCTCCGGAAAGAACGTTTCCGTCGCGGTGAGGTTGACGACCACCTCGTCCGACTCGACGTTGCCGAAATCGGGGTTGACCGTGGCGGTGAGCTGGAAGTTCGAGGACGGTCGCCAGAACAGGTCGGCGCCCGGCTTGTAGCTCAGGCGATTGTCGATACGGTCCTGGGTCACTGAGAGGAATGGATAGATGTTGTACTGCTGGCGCGGCGCGACCGACTCCATTTCGATGGCCTGCAGCGCCGACATGAACTGCGGCTGCGTCTCTGGCAGCGCGGGCCAGCCCCAGCGCTGGTCGGCCGCGGCGAACTTGCGCGAGATGAACATACCCATGCGCCGCACCGGGCCGGTTGCGGGCATCGACACTGCGCTCCACGGAATGAAAAACTCGGCTGTCCAGCCGGTGTCGGTCTTCTGGCTGCGGCCGCGCCACGGACCGTCCCATTCGTTCGAGAACTTGCGCTCGGGCAGCACCGTGCCGTCCATCAGCGAGTCGCCCAGGTTCAGGCCGAACCAGAAGCCGTATCTGCCCTCGCCGGAGGTGTCGATGGTCAGGTTGATGCTGTCGCGATTGATTTCCCGGGCGTCGCGACCGGAGAGCCGTCTGATCAGGGTCTCCGGAGGCTGCCGCAGATCGGCGCCGACGTAGAGCCCCTTGTTGTCGTAGGTCATCCGGATGTAGGTGCGGTGCGGCGGTCGCTGCATCAGGTCCGGTTCGATGATGACGAACTCGTCCCAGGCCGGCAGGGTCTGCCAGACATCCTCTTTCAGCCGACCGTCGATGGTGATGCGGCCGTCGGCGGCGCGCAGGCGAGTCAGCCGCAGGGTTTGCGCATCGCCGATCTCGACGACCAAAGTATCGTCGGCCAATCTGTTCTCGGCCGATGTGTTGTCAGCAGCGGCGCGCTCGACCGGATGCGCTGGGGGTGAGGAGACGCTTGCGGTCGCTGCAGACAGGCATGTCGCGAACAGCAAAGCCAGCAGGCTTACCAGCCCGGCACTGATCCTGAAGCCGCTCATACACGCGCGCATCGGCTTTGCCCCGTTCCCCCGCCAGCCGATGGTAGCGCAATACGGGCCGCTTCAGCCGCCCATTGCGCGCGTGAACGTGCCGAGGTCGAAATAGTCGCGCCACTCCTTGATCCGTCCGCCGACCATCACAAACACGCCCGCGCAGGGCAGGTCGACAGCTCCGTTGCGTGTGCGGGTGCGGTCTAGCCGCTCAGTGAACACCACGTCCCCAGCTGCGGCGATGTGCAGCAGATCCCAGGTGGTCTCGGTCCAGGTGGCCGTGAAGC
>CAZVMA010000015.1:0-9448 GCA_964628545.1 uncultured Pseudomonadales bacterium
CCGGCAGGTAGGGCTCGAGGAACGCCTTCACCCCAGGGCCCGCTGCCCGGTCCGCCGCCGCCGTGCGGCGTCGACAGCGTTTTGTGGGTGTTGACGTGCACCACGTCAAAACCCATGTCGCCCGGCCGCACGATGCCCATCAGGGCATTCAGGTTGGCGCCGTCGTAATACAGAAGTGCGCCGGCGGCATGCACAGCGTCGGCGATCTCGATGATGTTTTCCTCGAACAAGCCCAGGGTCGAGGGATTGGTCAGCATCAGACCGGCCACATCCGGACCGAGCATGCTGTGGAAGGACGTCAGATCCATCAGGCCGTTCGATGTGGTCGATATGATTCGGCACTCGAAGCCGACCATCGCGGCACTCGCGGGGTTGGTGCCGTGCGCGGAGTCGGGAATCAGGATCACCCGACGCGCCTCGCCGCGTTCGGCAAAGTAGCGCTGCATGGCCAGCAGACCAGCGAACTCGCCGTGCGCCCCGGCCGCGGGCTGCAGCGATACCGCATCCATGCCGGTCAGCTCGGCTATCGCGTCCTGCAGATCGGCGAGCGTATCCCACACCCCCTGCAGGGTTTCGACGGGTTGCAGCGGATGCGCGTAGCGGAATCCGTCCAGCATCGCGACTCGATCGTTCCGCTTCGGGTTGTACTTCATGGTGCACGAACCACGCGGATAGCTGCCCGTATCCACGCCGTGCGATTCGTGGCTTTGCAGGGTGAAATGCCGAACCACGTCGATTTCCGAGACTTCCGGCAGATCGAGGCTCTGCGCGCGCGCCTCGCCGTCCGGAAGCCAGCTCTGTAGCGCAGCCGGGTTTGGCTCGAAATCAGGATCGGCGATGCCGGTGCCGCGCTCGAGATCGGATGCGGAATGCTGCTCGGTTACGGCGATCAGCAGGCAGTCGCGCACGGCGGGATCGAAGCGCTGCCAGTCGACACCACCGAAGATGCCTTCGGCCTGCAGGTGCGCCAGCACCGGCGCGGCTGGCACCGGCAGGCGGATCAGACATTCGTTGAAGAACGGACCGTCATGCACGCGCGTTACCCCCGGGTGCGCGCACAGGCGATCGACATAGGCGTGCGCCTTGGTGGTCGCGAGCGATGCGACCCGGGCGAAGCCCTGCTCACCGAGCAGCGACAAGTGCAGCACGACGCGCAGCGCCATCAGGGCCTGGTTCGAGCAGATGTGGCTGGTGGCCCGATCCCGGGACACGTGCTGTTCCCGTTCCTCGTGCACCAGCGCCAGCGCGGGCTCGCCTTTCAGGTCGAACACCTCGCCCACGATTCGTCCGGGCAGAAAGCCGCGATACTCCTGACGGGTCGCTACTGCACCGAGATAGGGTCCGCCAGCGTTCAGCGGAATGCCGAGCGGCTGCGCCTCAGCACACACGATATCGGCGCCTGCCGCGCCGGGGGTGCGGGCAATGCCGGAGAGCAGCGGGTTCACCGAGACATTGGCCAAGGCGTCGTGTCGATGCGCGGATGACGCAGGCCATCCAGGCCATCTCCGCCATTTCCGTGGCGCCGTCATACACGGAACAGTTCACGGCCGGCAGCCCGAGAACGCGCCCCATCAGCAGCTGGAAGTCGTGCAGCACCTGCAGCAACCCCTGACTCATCTCGGGCTGATAGGGCGTGTAGGCGGTCAGGAACTCGCCGCGCGTGGCGATCGCGTCGACGGCGGCCGGGATGAAGTGGTCGTAAGCGCCGCCGCCGAGAAACTACAGGTGCGTGCGCGTGGTCGCGTTTCGCGCGGCGTGCGCCCGAAACTCGCGGTCCAGGGCCCACTCGGACAGCGGCCCGGGAAGGTTGAGCGGCCGCTGGAGCCGGATTGCGCTCGGCATGGCGCTGAACAGGTCATCGACCGTCGCCACCCCGATGGCGTCCAGCATGGCCCTTCGGTCGGCCTAGGGCTGGAAGTCGTACCCCGAGTGAACCTGAGATGTCATGGCGCTGATGCTCCTGCCAAAAAAGTGTGAACGGATTCGGGTGAGTCGCTCTGGCGCTGTTTCCTGGCAGGCTCGTCCTGTCAGGCGACGCGAAAGCGCAAGGTTTCGCCGGCCAACAGGCGCAGGCAGTTGTCGGCCGCGACATCGATGCTGCGCGCCAGGGTCTCGCCAGTCAGCCACGCCACGTGCGGTGCCAGCACGACGTTCGGCAGATCGGTCAGTCGATGCGGCAGCGGCAAGGGCTCGTCGCTGAATACGTCCAGGCCGGCGCCGGCGAGATGCCCGCTGGATAGCGCATGCAGCAGTGCAGGCTCGTCGACCAGGCCGCCGCGTGCGGTGTTGATCAGAATGCTGCCGGGGCGCATGCGCGCAAACGCGGCGCCATCCATGACGCGCGCGGTCGCTGGGTTCAGCGGTAGGTGCAGCGACACGATATCGGCTTGCGCCACCAGCTGCGGCAGCGTGCACCACTCGGCGGCGGCATCGTCCTTAGGTGCGCGACTGGTGTACAACACCCGTGCGCCCAGGGCCTGCAGTACCGGGGCCAGCAATCGCGGCACTGCGCCATACCCGATCAGCCCTACGGTACGGCCGCCGATTTCCCCCAAGCCACCCTGGCGGTCGGGGTTCCACGACCAGCCGAAACCGGCGCGCACGTCCTGGTCGAATTGGGGAACCTGGCGCAGTACCGCCAGCATCAGCGCCAGCGCGTGCTCGGCAACCGCCCGGCTGTTCGTGCCCGGCATGTTGCACACGGCGACGCCCCGTTCGCTGGCCCGAACCAGATCGATGGTGTTCACGCCGACGCCGATTTTCTGCACCAGCCGCAGTCTGGGGGCGGCATCGAGCACCTGCGCATCCACTGGCCGCAGACAGTGCCAGAGCACGTCCGCGTCCGGCAGCAGAGTGAACAGCCGGGCATCGTCTGATTCCGGGCAGACCAGAACGTCGAGCCCCCGATCGGCAAGCGCCGCAAAGGCGCGCCGCAGAGGCGGCGCCGCATCGTAGTTCCAGATCACGCGAAGCCGGGTCACGGTGCGGGAACCACCTGCCGGAACGGACGTATGGTGACGCTGCCGAACAGGCCGGCCTCCGCGTACGGATCGCGCGCGTGAAATGCGCGCGCATCGTCCAGGTGCTCGACCTCGATCAGGAACACGGATCCCAGCATGCGCGTGCCATCGTCCGACAGCATGGGGCCAGCAAGCCGCACCTGGTCTCGCACGGTGTCGATGTACGCGAGATGAGCCGCCCGGGTAGCCATGCGCAGTTCCAGACTGTCGGGTTTGTCTTCGCAGATCATCAGGCAAAGCATGGACGCGCTCCGTGTCAGCTGGATTTCGGGATGGGGGGCCGCCAGCGTAGCAGCAAGTCATGCACTGTGGCATGCGCGTCGAGGGAGACGGTGCTCTGGGCCAGCAAGTTGCCCGCGCGCTGTCGCAAGGACTCGCGCGCGGTTTCCGTCAGGTAGTCGACCGGCGATTTTCCGTCGATGCGCGCCAGCAGCATGCCCGCGATCACCCGAACCACATCCCGGTCCGTGGGCGCTGCTGCGGTCCCCGCAATGGACTGGATGGCGTTGGAGTAGGCGGTCCAGAATCGGCCCGCAGTGTCCAGAAGCCGCGGATCCATTGCGCGCTCGAACTTCAGCAGCAGATGTGCGATCAGATAGCCGGGGTCGAATGCGGCCGGGCCCCAGGTGGCCGTTTCGGCGTCCAGAATCCGGATCTGCCCCCCAGCATCTACCAGCATGTTCTTCGGGCTGAAATCACCGTGCACCAGCGTGCTGCGCGACGTTTCGAGATCGCGAACCAGCGCGGCCAAGCCGTCAAATCGGTCTTCAATGTGGCGAAAGAACGGGTCGATGCGCAGAGCGTCGAACAGCGCTGCGTTATCGAACTCGGCGGCCAGACCTGGATGGTGCGCGCTTGCCGCTACGATTCTGCCGAGCGCCGTGCCCAGCGCCGCGCCGATGTCGGCATCGACTAAGCCCGCCATCAGCAGCTGTTTCCAGTTCCGCCACGTCTCGGGCGGATACCATGCCAGCAGCGCAACGCCCGCAGCGTCGTCGTGCGCGATCACCTCGGCGACTTCCGGGCCAATGAACTGTCGGGCGGTGCGTAGCCAGCGCACCTCCTCGGCGTTGCGGGAGACGGGCGCCTCCCACAGCGCTGCGACGCGCAGTCGCGGCAGCGCGCGTTTCGCGCAGAACACGTCGGCGCCGTGTCCGACGCGCCAGATGTCGCTCGACACGCCTCCGCTCAGGGGTTCGAACGTCAGCGACTCTGCCGCTGTCCCAATCAGACGCGCCACCACTGCCCGAAAGTTGGGGTCTGGTGCTGGCGGGGCGCTCTGGCTCGCGCTGGGCGGTGTGGCCGTCGAGTCAGCCATGCAGCCGCGCACGGACGTGCGAGCAGATCTCCGTGAACGCGGCCCGGCTGGCGGTGAAGACCTGGGCGGTGGCGCAGAAGTCGTGCACCAGTCCGTCAAACCGGCGGATCTCGGCAGAGCTGCCGGCGGCCAGCAGAGCCCGACCGTAAGCCTCGCCCTCGTCGCGCAGGGGGTCGAACTCGGCCGTGACGACCAGAGCGTGGGGTAAATTTGCCAGATTCGGAGCCCGGATTGGCGCGGCGCGGGGGTCGGTGCGCAGCGCCCCGTCGGGGCAATAGGTGTCCCAGAACCACTGCATGGTTGCGCGCTCGAGCAGGTAGCCAGTGCCGTTCTCGACGTAGGATGCGCGCGTCAGGTCGGAGTCGGTCACCGGGTAGAGCAGAACCTGCAGATCGATGTGTGGCCCGCCCGAGTCGCGGGCGATCTGGGCCACCACGGCAGCCAGATTGCCGCCTGCGCTTTCACCGCCAACGGCGAGTCGACCGTTGCCCTCCAGTTCGGCCTGGTGCGCCGCCACCCAGCGGGTTGCGGCGACGCAGTCGTCCACCGCCGCTGGAAACAAGGCCTCGGGCGCCATCCGGTAGTCCACTGACACAACCACGCAGCCGACGGTCTGACACAGGTCGCGCGCCAAGGCATCGGCGGTATCGAGATCGCCGATAACCCAGCCGCCGCCGTGGAAGTTCACGAAGATCGGGAACGGGCCCGCACCGTCCGGTCGATAGACGCGTACCGGGATGTCGCCCGCCGGCCCGGGAATGCCTCGATCCGATACTGCGCCCACAGTGATGGCCGGATTCGCCGGGCGCATCATGCGGTACATCTCGCGGCCCGCCGCTGCGGGCAGGGACGACAGGGCAGGGCCCGGCTGCGCGGCGGCCGCCGCAAGCATGGCCTGATATTCTGGAGCTAACGGCATTTTGTCCCCCCGCGTGTAGAATGCGCCCGTTTCGCGGCCGGCCAAGCGCCGCCCGCCCCCCCACGGTCACCGGGGTCTAGAGTAAGGTAACCCTCAGGGAATTTGGAGTGACGGCATGGCACAGCTCGATGGCGCGGACGAGAAGGTCGAACCAGCACGACCGTTCGGCTTCCTGGACAAGACGCTCTTCGAGCGGCGCACGCTGACTCTGTTCGGCGAGATCGATATGGACGTGGCGCAGCGCACGGCAGAGAAACTGCTGGCGCTCGCGTACGCCTCCGATGATCCCATCACGCTGTACATCGGCTCCCCCGGCGGTCACGTCGAGTCAGGCGACACCATCTTCGACATGATCCGGTTCATCAAGCCGGTTGTTCGGGTGGTCGGTACCGGTTGGGTCGGCAGTATTGCCACGCACATCTTTCTGGCCCCGGAGCGCGCGCAGCGCTTCTGTCTGCCAAATACGCGCTTTTTGATCCACCAGCCGGCGGGCGGCATGGGCGGTACCGCCAGTGACGTCGAGATCCACGCGCGCGAGATTCTGAAGACCCGCGCCCGCATCAACCGCATCATCGCTGAGCAGACCGGTCAGCCGATCGAGCGGGTGGAGAAAGACACCGAGCGTGATTACTGGATGACCGCCGAGGAAGCGGTGGAGTACGGGTTGGTCGGGCGCATCATTACGCGCATCGACGAGCTGGTGTGACCCGCGACCCGCGGGCCAGCGGCCGTCGGATCTAGACGCGCGCTTACCCCGGCCGGTTTAGTGGCACACGACTTGCTGTATTCCGACTGAACCTCGCTTGAGCGGCGTCCTACGAGGCCTGGATGCCCCGATCCGGTGCCTAATGCGCCAGACCGGTGCAATAAGAGAGCAAGCGAGGCGGGTCGAAGTCAGCCCGGAGGTGCGTTCAAATGCGTCACGCGAGCGATCTGGATCGGATGGGGCTTGCCCCGTTTTTGTTTATCTACGTCGTCGAGGAAGCGCGCACCGGACAGCAACGCTACTGCACGGCGGTGGCGTATGGGCGCAGTCTGCGCGCGGCGGAATTGATCGCGATCAACCGGGTGCACCAGCAGGGGCTGCACATCGTCCGCACCGATACGGCGACCCTGGCGCCCTGGCTCGACCCCGAGTCGGACGAAGGCTACATCGCCGAGCTCGAGCGATTCGGCTCAGCGCTGCAGGTGGCCTGAGGCTTTGCGGAGGGGGCCTCAGCCCCCGAAACGCTTCAGGCGCTCAGCCATGTCTGGGCCACGCCCGGGGCTGTTGTCGCGCTCGAACAGCAGACCGTCGGTCAGCGTGTAGTCCAAACCGCGGTTAACCAGCATCTTGTCTGCCCGCAGGGTGAACCACGAGTTGTCCAGAAATCCGCGTGCCATCTCGATGGCGGCGTCCAGCAGGTCCGATTCGGCCACGCAGCGGTTTGCCAGACCCATCGCGGCAGCTTCGGCGCCGTTTATCACACGACCGCTGAACATCATCTCTTTAGCCGCCAGCAAGCCGATCCGGCGCGGCAGACGCTGGCTCATGCCCCAAGTTGGAGACATGCCCCATTTGCCGTGGGTGTCGGCGAACTTGGCGCTGTCGGCCGCGATCAACAGGTCGCACGCCAGCGCAAGCTCCAGCGAGCCGGTATAGCAGTGCCCCTGTACGGCAGCGATCACTGGCTGCGGCAGGCGTTCGATGGCGTCGAGCGTCTCGGCCTGAAAATGGCGCCCGGGCGCGACCTCGCCCGACTGTATGGCCTTCAGATCGTTGCCCGCAGAAAACGACCGACCTTTTCCGCACAGGATGACGCAGCCAATGCTGTCGGTCTGGGTGGCGATGGCGTCCACGTGCGCGCGCAGCTCGACGAACAGTGCGGGACTGAGCGCGTTCAGCGCCTGCGGCCGGTTCAGCGTCAGAATGGCCAGCCCGTTCAGATCCTCGCGCAGTACCAGTTGCTCCATGTCCTGATTCCCCCGTTGGCGTAAAGACCATCATAATCGAAGTTTCCCGCCCCTTTTCCGTGCTTATGTCTGTGCTTCTGGAGGCAAGTCCATGGTCGCATCGGTGATCCCGGACATTGTGGTGATCGGGGGCGGCGTAGCGGGCCTGTCTTGCGCCGCGGCACTGGGGACGCGCGCGCGCGTAACGGTTGTCGAGGCCGAGCTGCAGCCGGGCTATCACGCGTCGGGTCGCTCTGCTGCGGTGTATATCGAGCCCTACATCAACGCCACCGTGAATGCGCTTACGGTGGCCAGCCTGCCCTATCACCAGGCGCACGGTGCGCGGCCGATCGGCGATTTCATGATCGCGGACCAGGTTCACGCCGGCCTGCTCGACGAGTACCTGGCGACATGGCGACCACTGTGCCCGACGCTGCGCGAGGCCGATCCGCGAACCCTGCTTCGGCGGGTGCCGATTCTGCGGCCCGGGGCGGTCGCGCGGGCGGTCGAGGACCCGCGAACACTCGCGCTCGACGCCCATAGGCTGCTTGATGGCTATCGCCGGCGCCTCCTTGCGGCCGGTGGGCAACTGCTCAGCTCATCGCGTGCGGCTGAGCTCGAGCGGAGCGCAGGGCGCTGGCGGGTTCGGCTTGACCCCTCCGGTCTGACTCTTGAGGCGGACGTGATCGTCAACGCGGCCGGAGCCTGGGGTGATGTCGTGGGTGCGCTCGCAGGTGCTTGCCCGCTTGGCCTCACGCCGCTGCGCCGGACCGCGGTGCTGCTTGATCCGGGCCGCGAGGTCCGCGACTGGCCCATGGTGCACCGGATCGAGGGCGGGCTTTATTTCAAGCCTGAAGGCGGAGTGCTGATGGCGTCGCTGGCGGACGAAACGCCCAGCGCACCCTGTGACGCCCAGCCGGACGAACTGGATCTCGCCCGGCTGATCGACCGGTTCGAATCGGTCACCACGGTCGAGGTGCGCCGGCCCGGCCGGGCCTGGGCGGGCCTGCGCACGTTTCTGCCGGACAAACTGCCCGCAGTCGGGTTCGACCGGGAGGTGCCGGGGCTGTTCTGGCTGGTGGGCCAGGGCGGATTTGGCATGCAGACGTCCCCGGCCTTGGCGGACCTGGCCGCCACTCTGCTGCTGGGGGGCGACCACCCGTTAGCAGCCAGCCTGTCTCCCGGACGTATCGCCGGCGCGTTGGCTTAAAGCCCCAGCACCAGCTTCGCGACGATGTTCTTTTGCACCTCGTTCGTCCCGCCGGCGATCGAGCTTGCCCGCAGGTTGAAGTAGCGCGCAAAGGCGGTCACGCCTGCCTCGGGCCCGACCGGCGCCACATTGGTTCCGACGGTGCGTGCCTCCGGCAGATGGGGGGTGGCGTAGGCGGACAGGGCCTCCACCATCAATTCGCTCATGTGCTGGCCGAGGTCGGCACCGAGGTTTTTCATGATGGACGACTCAGGCCCCGGATTCTGACCCTGGGAGATGGCCGCCATGATCCGGAACTCGGTGTACTGCACCGCCTGCAGACGCGCGTCGGCTTCATCCAGTTTGCGTCGGAAGTCGGGGTCGTCGACCAGGGTGCCGGTGCCGCACGGGATAGTGGCGGCCAGGCGCCGCAGGCGCGTCAATGCGGTTTGCTGTGCGGCCGTGCCGCCGCCGCCGCGCTCGAACTCCAGCAAATACTTGGCTACCGTCCAGCCCTTGTCTTCCACACCAACCCGGTTGGCCTTGGGTACGCGCACGTTGTCAAAGAACACCTGATTCACCTCATGCGTACCCGACGCGAACAGGATCGGCTCGACTTTGATTCCGGGCGTGTCCATGTCGAGCAGCAGGAAGGTGATGCCCTCCTGCGATTTGCCGGTGTCCCGCGTTCGCACCAGACAGAACATGCGATTGGCGAAGTGCGCGTGCGTCGTCCAGATCTTGCTGCCGTTCAGCACGTAATGGTCGCCGTCGCTTTCGGCGCGCAGCTTAAGCGACGCCAGATCGGAACCGGATGCGGGCTCCGAGTAACCCTGACACCAGTAGTCTTCGCCGGAGAGTATTCGCGGTAGGTAGTACGCCTTCTGCGCGTCCGTGCCGTGGCCGATCAGCATCGGCCCGCACATGCCAAGCCCCATGGGGGCGAGGCTGGGTGCGCCGGCAAGCGTCGTTTCGGTCGACCAGATATACCGCTCGGTCAGATCCCAGCCGGTACCGCCGTAGGCCTTGGGCCAGGCCGGTGCGACCCAGCCCTGTCGGGACAGGATGCG
>CAZVMA010000015.1:9458-12567 GCA_964628545.1 uncultured Pseudomonadales bacterium
GACGATGTTGTGCTCGTAGTCCAGGAAGATGCCTGGACAAAATCGCTGCGCGTCGCGCAGCTCGTCGGTCAGCGCCGTATCAAGAAAGCGCCGGACCTCGTCGCGAAAGGACTCATGGCGGGCGCTGAAGGAAATGTTCATGTCAGACCTCTGGAGATGTCGAAAGCGCGGCGCGTGCGCGCCTGCAAGTCAGGGGAACACAGGAATTCGGCGGCGGTGAGAGCCAGCGCCTTGGCGCCATCGATGACGGCGCGGTCGCCCATATCGGAGGCCGCCCAGCGGGCAAAGTCCGGGTGATGAATCACCACCTGCGGCGGTGCAGCAGCCAGCATGGGGTGAATCGACGGCACTCGCTGGCTGACGTTACCCATGTCCGTGCTGCCGGCGCCGCCGAGAGCCGCTGGCGCTTGGAACACCCGGCCGAGCGCTTCGCCATGGCGCTGGAACGCGTCAGCAAGCGGGCCGTTACTGTTCAGGTCGAGATAGTCGACGCCCGCCCAGCGCACATCGACCGTCGCGCCGGTGCCGAGCGCGCCCGCCTCGAAACAGGCTTGCACCCGCGGCTTCAGCGCCGCCAGCGCCCGCTCGTTGGCGGCACGCACGAAAAACTGGCCGGCTGCTCGTTCCGGCACGATATTCGGCGCCTGTCCGCCATCGGTGATAATGCCGTGGATGCGTTCGGTGGGGCGGATATGCTGACGCAGGTTGGAGATCGACTGGTAGGCAAGCAGCAAGGCATCCAGCGCGTTGATACCGCGATGCGGCATCGCTGAAGCGTGTGCCGCGCGGCCGTGGTAGACCACCTCCACTTCGGCCACACAGATGCAGGGCATTTCGGTGAGGTTCAGGCCGGCAGGGTGAATCATCAGCGCGGCGTCGACGCCTTCGAATGCGCCCGCGCGCGCCATCAGTTCCTTGCCGCCGCCTTGTTCTTCGGCGGGTGTGCCGAGCAGACGCACCCGGCCCGGTAATTGTCCGGCCAGCGCGTGCAGCGCAAGCGCAGCACCCAGCGCCGTGGTGGCGATGATGTTGTGGCCGCAGGCGTGCCCGATGCCGGGTAGGGCGTCGTACTCCGCCAGCAGGGCGACGGTTGGTGCGCGGGCGCTGCCCCCGGCCGTGGTTTCTGGGTAGTCCGTCAGCGCGCCGGCAAAAGCGGCCTCGAACGCCGTTGGCAGCGTGAAGACACCGCGCTCCGCCCGCAGGCCTCGGCCCTGCACTGCCGCGCACAGCGTTTCGGCGGCAAAGTGCTCCTGGAACGCCAGCTCGGGTCGCCCGTGTATGGCGTGCGAGATCTCGATCAGCTCGTCGGCCATGCTGTCGACCGATTCGGCAAGAGCCGCCGCAAGGGCAACGGGTAGTGTCGACATGAGAGGCGCGCTCCGTGGGCGTCGACGCAGAGTCTACATCCTCGCCCCGGTGCGCGATCAATGTGGCGCGTCCATGCGCCACGTCAGTTGTCGCTGCGAGCTTTTCCGTGAGCGCAGCTCAGCGACGCTTGCGCCCGGAATCGGTGGTCAAACTGAAGCTGCCGTCAGTGCCGCAGCTGCTGCAACCAGCGGTCACCCAGCTGGAGGCGCCGGCGGCATTCAGAGCGCGGACCCGGTAGCGATAGGTACCGGACGCCAGAGCTTCCTCGAGCCGGGTGGTATTGCCGGCCACCGTAATGGCGGCGGCAGACCACGAGCCCTTGCGCGTGTTCAGCGTTTCGCGCCGGATCTCGAAAGTGGTCTCCGTCGCCACGTCCGCCCAGGTCACCACAGCGCCCGCGAGACCTGGCGCGACCGCAGCAGGCGCAGGTTCCGTCGGCGGTGACGTGACCGTGGTCGTCGAGCGGAAGGCGCTGACATAGGGCGCCGTCGCATTCATCGAGCGCGCATTGTCGGCCGAGCGCGCCGGATCCTGCTCGTAGCTGACGCCCATGGGCGCGCCGTTGTAGAGAATTGCCGGATTGGAGAAGTAGTTCAGGCGCGGCGAACCGGCGCAGCTGTAGCTCATGACGGTGCGGAACGATTGTCCGTTTGTTGGTGCGACGGCGTCGCAGGTGCGATAGCCGAACGAGTACGGAAACGCGCCGCCGGTGCCGTTCAGGCGGTCGTGATCGTTGCCCTGCAGGTGCCCTATCTCGTGCGCCAGGGTCTGGTTGGAAAAGCACGCGGGTTTCACCACGGCGAAAGCGCTGCCCGCGAAACCGACGCTGGGGCTGCCCATCAGGTACGCGAGACCGCAGTAGGTGGTGTCCTCGCTTACCAGCACCACCAGATCTGCACGCAGGGTGTTGCGCAGCCCGTGCACTTCGTCCATGTAGCCGTCGCTGGTGCCGGAAAGACGAGCCAGCGAGGTGTAGAAATCGCCGGTCTCGACGTAGGGCGTAGACGTCAGTCCGACCAGCGACAGGGTCGCGTCGATGCCGCTGTCCACATACGCCGCGTTCGCCGCGGCTACGGCATTGATGATGCTGCCTTCCAGTGCTGTGGCACTTCCGGCCGCGGCGGCCGCGCGGGGTGTGTAAACAATCAGCACGTCCTGCACGTGGGTCGCTTCCGGGGCCGTAGCGAGCGCGGCGTCCATGGCGCTCGCCGAGGCAGACAAGTCTGATCCCGTGTCGGCGGTGAGGGGAGCCGCTTCCTCGGGGATGCGCTGATCGTCGATGCGATAAATGCGGGCGCGGCCATCGCTAGCGGTATCGATCTCGTAAACATGATCTTCCACGTGCAGGAAACCGGTGGTCAGACCGCGATACTGGGTGATCACCACCAGACTGCCGGGTGCATCGGCGAGCGCGCCGCGCCAGGTCACCGCGCCGCGTGCGTCGCGAAAGGTGCTGATGCGGCGAGCCTGCACGACCGGGCCGTCCGCGCGCGGAATGCTGATCCGGTCGGCCAGCAGGGCGCGTGCATCGAACCTGGCCCGCACGACGGCGCCGAGGGCCGCATGTTCCGGCAAGGCGGTCTCAGGCTCGACACGCGGGCTGACGAAGGCGTCGAACCCGGTTGCGTGTGCTTGCCCCGCAAGCACGAGCAAGACAAGCGTGACTGTGGTCGCCACGCGTCGGTGCGACACCGGGCTGGCTGAGTGGTTTTTGAACATTCCGGACAATGCGCTGGGCAGC
>CAZVMA010000015.1:12577-16394 GCA_964628545.1 uncultured Pseudomonadales bacterium
GTCCTCATCTGCGACTTTGGCCGGATGTGGCGGATGTCGCGGTCGGCGCACGGTAGGGGGGTTGCACGGTCCGGAACTGTGATCGCGCGCGCACATCGCTGCGGCTGGTACGGTGCCGCCTGTCCTTCCACCCGAAGTTGGCGATGCGCGTCACGCGTGATCTGTGACGGCTTCCCCCTACAGAATTGCGGGTATCCGCAATATCTCGGCTGATCGTGCGTGACCTAGCGCAGGCTGGTGTTGAACGAGGTGCTCGCCAGGCGCGCGTGCTGTACAGCGCCGGATGCGCGCAGTAGGCTCGGGAGCACAGGTGGTGAAAGACGGGCGCATCGCTACGGTCACGGTCAGCAATCCACCGATCAACATCATCACCCCCGAGCTGTACGCCGAACTGGCTGGCTTGTCGGTCGAGCTGAAGAACGACCCCGATCTCACCGTTGTGGTGATGAAGAGCGCGGACCCTGATTTTTTCCTGGCCCATTTCGATGTTTCGGCCATCCTGCGTTTCCCGACCCACACGCCGGCCGAGCGCGACCGCGAGCTCAATTTGTATCACCAGATGTGCGAGCGATTTCGCACCATGGACAAGGTGACCATCGCCCAGATCGAGGGCCGGGTGGGCGGCGGGGGCAGCGAGCTGGCCGCCAGCTTTGACATGCGCTTCGGCGTCCGGGGCAAAACCGTGGTGAACCAAATGGAGGTACCGCTCGGCATTCTGCCGGGCGGCACCGGCACACAGCGGCTTCCGAGATTGGTTGGACGCGGGCGCGCGCTGGAGATCATTCTGGCCGGCGACGATCTTGACGCCGAAACTGCCGAGCGTTGGGGCTACCTGAACCGAATCTTCGCGGCGAACGAGATCGGCCCGTTCGTCGACCAGCTGGCGCGGCGCATTGCGTCGTTTCCGGTCGAGGCCGTACGCCTGGCCAAGGAAGCAGTGCTCGGAGCAGACAAGCCGCTGCACGACGGGCTGGTCGATGAAGCGTACCTGTTCCAGCGCTTGCTGCGGACCGAGGGTGCTCAGCGGAACATGCAGCGATTCCTGGAGATCGGCGGGCAGACCCGAGAGGGCGAACTGCGCGTCGGCGCGCTCAACGCGGCGCTGGGTCAGCAGTGACGCCAGGGTCCAGCGCGCGCAGGGCCTGATCGGCGGAAAAGAAGATCTGCCCGGTCAAGGCGCGCGGCAGATCCGCCGCTTCGATCTGGCGCAGCACCTGCGCCTTCACGTCAGTGAGGTGCAGAATGATGCGCGCCGCGGCGAGATTGCGGCTGACCCGCGCCAGCATCTCGATGCCGGTGACATCGATCCGGTTGACCGCGCTGCACACCAACACCAGGTGCCGGGTATCCGGATGCTGGCCGATCAGGGTCAGCAGTCGCTGCTCGATCGGGTTGGCGTTGGCGAAGAAGATGTTCTCGTCGATGCGCACCGCCAGAACCCGTGCGTGCGTTACCACCTCGTAGCGGCGCACGCTGCGCACCTGTCCGGTATCGCCCACCTGACCCACGACGATCAAGCGCGGTCGGCTTGACTGGCGCACGAACAGGGCCAGCGCGAGCGCCACGCCGGTGAGCAATCCAAGCTCCACGCCGGCAACGATGACCGCCAGAAACGTCGCGATCTCGGTGGCGCTTTCGTCGCGATGCCCGCGCCAGTGTTTGCGTGCGCTGTGGATATCGATGATCCCGAGCACAGAGACCATGATGATCGCGGCCAGCACGGTATGGGGTATCCACGCGACCAGCGGCATCAACAGCAACAGCGCCAAGAGGATCAGTGCCGCCGAGATCAGGCCGCTCACCTGCGTGCGGGCGCCGGTCTGGAAGGCGATGCTCGAGCGCGAGAAGCTGCCTGCGACAGGATAGGCGCCGGTGATGCCGGCTGCCAGATTGGCGGCGCCCAGCGCGACCAGCTCCCGATTCGCGTTCAGTCGGGTACCGATGCGGGTGGCCAAGGTGGTGCCGATGGAATAGCTCTCCACGTATGCGACGACGGCAACGAGCGCCGAAACCGGCAGCAGGTCGATCCACAGCGCCGACTGCAGCGGTGGCAGCCCGATTGCGGGCAGCCCTGCGGGCACCGCGCCGACGACGGCGACGCGCGCCTGGTCGTCCAGATTGAACACCGCCACGCACGCGCCGCCCGCCAACGTGGCTACCAGAGGGCCGAGACGCAAAACCGGGTGTCCGTCCGGCAAATCGAAGCCCAGCTTTCGGCACCACGCGCCGCCGCGAAACTGCAGTCCAAGCAGCAGGATGAGCGTGCCTATGCCAAGGCTGGCGGTAGCGGGATTGAGCTCGGCGATCTGATCGGGAAGTGAGGTAATGACGGCGAACCCTGTACCGCCGCCCGGTGCGCCGAGGAGGAGCGGAATCTGGCCGAAGAAGATCAGCACGGCGGCGGCGTTGACGAAACCCACGATGACGGGGTGGCTCAACAGATTCACCAGCCCGCCGAGCTGCAGCATGCGCAACAACACCAGCATTGCGCCGGCCTCGATGCAGATGACGGCGGCGATGTCGAGCGCGGCGTCATGGTTTTCGCTATCAAAGCGGGGGCCGTAGGTGCTGATCGCGGCGGCGACCATCAGCGCGGCAACCGCCACCGGCCCGACCATCAGATGGCGCGATGAGCCCAGCAATGCATAGAGGACCAGCGGCGCCAGGCAGGCGTACAAACCGGCCTCCGGCGGCAGGCCCGCCAGAACGGCGTAGGCGATGGCTTGCGGCAACGTGACGATGCCGACGATCGTGCCGGCGATGGCGTCGGCGGTGAAATCCTCCCGTCCATAACCGCGCAAGCTTTCGAGCAGAGGCAGCCAGCTGCGGCGCGGCGCCAATGGCGGGCCTCCGTCCGTCATGGACGGCGATCTCGGGCCGATTTGTCTGCCCAATCCGTTGTGGTCGACTGCACGTGTCAGATCCTCCCTGCGCCCCGTCAACCCACACCGCCAAGGGCAGTCTAACCGCTCTTGCTTTTCAGTCGTGACCCGCTAGCCTCGCGACATTCCCGCCACGGACACAGCACATGGATATTCGCGCCGCCGTTGCCCACGCACCAGGCCGACCGCTCGAGGTCACCACGGTACAACTCGAGGGCCCGCGCACCGGCGAGGTGCTGGTCGAAATCATGGCGACCGGCATTTGTCACACGGACGCCTACACGCTGTCTGGCGCCGACCCGGAGGGCCTGTTTCCGTCGATTCTGGGTCATGAAGGCGCTGGCATCGTGCGCGAGATCGGCCCTGGCGTGACATCGCTGCGCGTGGGTGATCACGTCATTCCCCTGTATACGCCCGAGTGCCGCCAGTGCAAATTTTGCCTGTCGGGTAAAACCAACCTGTGCGGCGCCATCCGCGAGACGCAGGGCCGCGGCCTCATGCCGGACGGCAGCAGCCGTTTCTCGATCGGCGGTGAGCCGCTGCATCACTACATGGGCACCTCGACGTTCGCCAATTTCACCGTGCTGCCCGAGATCGCGGTGGCGAAGATCCGTCCGGATGCGCCATTCGACAAGGTCTGCTACATCGGTTGTGGCGTCACCACGGGCCTTGGCGCGGTGATCAACACCGCCAAGGTAGAGCCGGGGGCCAATGTGGCCGTGTTCGGGTTGGGCGGCATCGGGCTTAACGTGATTCAGGGCGCGCGCCTGGCAGGCGCTGACCGCATCATCGGTATCGACCTGAACCCCGCCAAGGAAGCGCTGGCGCGCAAGTTCGGTATGACCGATTTCTTGAACCCAGCCGACGTTGACAATGTGGTCGCCGCCATCGTTGAGATGACCGGCGGCGGCGTCGACTATTCGTTTGAATGCATC
>CAZVMA010000015.1:16404-17347 GCA_964628545.1 uncultured Pseudomonadales bacterium
CAACGTCAAGGTGATGCGCCAGGCGCTCGAGTGCTGCCACAAGGGATGGGGCGAGAGCATCATCATCGGCGTGGCCGCGTCCGGTAAGGAAATCAGCACCCGGCCGTTCCAGCTGGTCACCGGCCGAGTCTGGCGCGGCACTGCGTTTGGCGGCGCGAAGGGTCGCACCGATGTGCCCAAGATTGTCGACTGGTACATGAACGGCAAGATCAACATTGACGACCTGATCACCCACACGTTGCCGCTCGACCGCATCAACGAGGGTTTCGATTTGATGCACGCGGGTGAGAGCATCCGCTCGGTCGTGGTGTACTAATCACCGCGGTCGTTGCTCAGCAAGTCGGTTGGTAAGAGGCAAACGCCGCATGCAAGCAAACGAATGGCTGGCGCAGGTTCAGGAGCCCATCATCGAGCCCGACCTGCCGATCTGCGACCCCCACCACCATCTGTGGGATCACCCTGGCAGTCGATACCTGCTGGACGAGCTGCTAGCTGACACCGGCAGCGGCCACAATGTGGTGTCTACGGTGTTTGTCGAATGTGCCAGCATGTATCGGGCCGACGGCCCGGAGGCGCTGCGGCCGGTCGGTGAGACCGAGTTCGTGAACGGCGTTGCGGCCATGAGCGCGAGCGGTGGCTACGGTCCAATGCGCGCCTGTGCGGGCATCGTCAGCTTTGCCGACCTGATGCTCGGCCCGGATGTCGGCGCGGTGCTGGACGCGCATCAGCAGGCCAGTCCCCGATTTCGCGGCATCCGCCATGCCGCAAGCTGGGACGCCGACGAGCGCGTGCGCAACGCCCACACCAATCCACCGCGCGGGCTCTTGCTGGATGCAACGTTCCGGCGCGGATTCGCCGAACTCGGTCGGCGCGGCTTATCGTTTGATGCCTGGCTGTATCACCCGCAGATCAGCGAGCTCACGGACCTCGCGCGCGCCTTTCC
>CAZVMA010000016.1:0-13902 GCA_964628545.1 uncultured Pseudomonadales bacterium
CGCGTTCGCCGACAAAGCGCTGGTTGGTGCCGCCGGGGTTCACGATCACCCGCACGCCGGGTTGGTCGATGTCGGCGAGGCTTGAGAATCGGTCGCGGTCGGCGCAGCGGATGATCGGTGTCTTGCCGTCGGCGTGGTACGGCGCGGTTTGCAGCCCGACCCGCTGTCGATCGAGCGTGCGCGACACGCCGCCCACCGCCAGATCGAACGCCCCCGCCGAGAGATCCTGGGTGAGCGTTGCCCAGGTGGTGGGCACGATTTCGAGCTCGACATCGAGCGATGCCGCGAGGTCCTGCGCCAGATCGACGTCGATGCCCGACCAGTCTTTGATCCGATTCATCTCGTTCGACTCCGATGTCGCGGCGTGCAGACTGAAGGGCGCGTAGTCGCCGGTCATGCCCACCCGCAGCACGCCGGTCGCGGTGATCTGCGCGAGGCGATTCGGGAACGCCCGCAATCCGGCCAAAGCCTGAGTCAGAGCCGCGCGCGTGGCGTCATCGAGCATTCCGCCCTCGCTGCTCGTCAGCATGTCTTCGAGCGTCGCCGGCGCCAGTCCGCGCGCCACATCGGCGGCGGCTGTCACGATGGCTGGCGTCAGCCGCGACAGGGCGGGACGAATGGTCGTTGCGAGATCGGGGGCCTCCGGCACCACAGCGCCGGGTAACGACCAGGCTTCGACCAGGCGGGTCTGGATGGCACGCGCGGCAGCCATCTGTGCAACGAACAGGGACTCGACGGTTTCCGGTACCAGCCCCACGCGCAGTGCGGCCGTGCGCGCTTCGGCGAGCACGGCAGCCTCGCGCGCCGGGTCGAGCACGGGCTGGCCCGAATGGAACTTGGCTGCCGCCACAGCGGGCATCAATTCAAGTCGCTCAGCCATCAGGCTCTGCAGCGTGGGCGTACCAGTTGCCTGCGCGGTATCGGCGTGAGTATCGGGCATGACCATGATGCACACGAGGCCAAGTACCACAGCGAGCAGCGCTGTCGGCGCGCGCGAGTAGCGGGAATAGCCGGGCGCCTGTGCGGAACGCGATTGAGCCATCTAGAATGGTGTCCGGGAATGTATGGGGGGCGAGGATTATGCGCGACGACTGCGTGGCCATCGAGCAGCTGCTGAATCACTACTGCCACAAGTTGGACCGGGGCGACATCGACGCCGTGGTGGCCATGTTTGCCGAGAATGCCACGCTGCGGCCCGATTACGAGGGCACCGGGCCGCACGTGGGTCGCCCCGCGATCAGGGCCTGGTATACCCGTTATGGGACCCAGACCCTCGGCGCGGTGCGCTCCCTCAGACACAAGATTTCCACGGCCATGATCGACGTGGACGGCGATCACGCGACATCCGTCTGCTATCTGGACGCTGACTCGGTCAGCCTTGCGACCGGCAAGCGCTCGATGGTCGGCGGGCGCTATGAAGATCAGCTGACGCGCGTGGACGGCGTCTGGCTGCTCGCCGATCGGCGGATCGTGATCGACTACGCGTCCACGCTCGACTGATCGGCGCGCGCCGCAAGGCTTACAGCGAGGCCTTGAGCGAGAAGAACCACTGTCGGGGCGCCCCGGGCAGCAGCGTCTGCGCCGTGCCGTCTGGGTCTGCGTTCACGAACCCGCCGCTGCCCACTGTGGAGATGTAGGTCTCGTCCAGCACGTTCATCACGTCGATCTGCGCGGTCAGTTCCTTGATGAACCCGAGATCGCCGAGCCTGTAGCCCACCGACATGTTGACCATCGAGAAGCCGTTCACCGAGCCTTCGTTCAGGTAGGTGTAATAGCGCTCGTCGGTGTACTTGTAGTGCACCTTTGCGAACCCGCGATCCACCTCCAGCGCAAGTTCCGAGTTGAACAGCCACTCTGGGGAGTCGACCACGGTCTTGCCGCCCACCTCGATAGTGGTGGTGCCGCTGACGAAATCGTCTTCGTAGGATGACTTGTTGTAGCTGGCGGAGTTGAACCAGGTCAGGTAGTCATTTACCTGCCAGTTCAGTCCGGCTTCGATGCCGCTGGTCTCGACCGTGCCCACGTTGGCCAGCGCGTTGAAGTTGCCGATGATGGCAGAGCCCTGCTGGATTGCGAGCAGGCGATCTTCGAAGTCGACGTAGTAAGCGGTGACCACGCCTTCGAGATCGTTCATGAAGAAGCGCCAGCCGAGCTCGTAGGTGGTGGCCATCTCGGGCTCGATGCGATTGCGGATTTCCTCGAAGGCCGCCTGCGTGGCCGAGAAGGGCGAGGTGCCAGTGGCGGAACCGATCAGCGCGCGCACGTTGCGCGATACGTCACCGAAGACCTCATGCTGCTCGCTAATCGCGTAGACGAAGCCGATCTGCGGCAGGAAGGCCTCTTCGGTTGAGATGCTGCCGGTCTTGTTGGCGCCGGTCACGGTATCCGCCTCGACATCCACGCGCACGGACTTGAAGCCGGCCACCACGCGCAGCGCATCGTTCAGCTGCCACTCGTCCTGAAGCGAAAACTGCAGGGTTTCGGTGGTGAAGTCGTATTCCCACTGGGTGAAGAATGGGTCGTCCTGAAACTCGGTGAAGTCGCGGCTCGGCCGCTCGAGCGAAGACTCGCCATAGAAGCGTCGCGCCTGGCTGAAGTCATTGTCTTCGTACCAGAGCGAACCGGTTAGCGTGTGCGCGCCAAACTCGAACGTGGCCTGATTGACGATGCCTTTGCGGTCGATGTCGTATTCGGTGGTGCGAACTGATAGCGGTGCGCCATCCGGAGTCGGCACGTAGGGCGTGCCCCAAAGGCCCATGCCCTCGTTGGTGTGCAGATACACGGTCGTGCGAAGCTCGGCTGTCTCGCCGAGCGGGGCTTCCAGGCCGATGTAGGCGAGATTGTCCTCGCGCAGACCGGACGCGTTCCAGTAGGCATCGTCCAGGGTTTCGACGTCGCCCGTGAAGTTGCCTTGGGCCGCTGCGACTGCGCGCGCATAGTCCGGGTAATAGTTGTCCCAGTCCTGCCCGAGGCGCCCGATCATCTCGTGTGACATGTCTTGGTAGTCGATCTCGGCGCGATCGGAATAGCTGTAGTAGGCGCTGATGCGGGCTTCACCCAACGGCTGCACAACCTTCACGTTGGCGTAGTCCTGTTCCTGGGTGCCCGCGCCCTTCCACTTGTCGGTTTCCTGTTTCGCAAGCGACAGCATCACGCGCGTGCCGGAATCGAGCTCGCCGGAATCCATGCGCGTGTAGATGCGGCTGGCCTCGTCGCTGCCGAGAGAGCCGTTGACGTCGACGCCGAACTCGTCGGCCGGGTCGTCCGAGAAGAATTGCAGGGTACCGCCCAGATTGCTGGTCGAGGCCGTAGCCAGCGCGCCGGTGCCCTGAGACAGCTCTACACGACCGATGTTTTCGGACAGGATGGCGCGGCTGATGTGCAGGCCGTTGTGGTTGCCGTAGGACATATCACCCAGTGGCACGCCGTCCAGGGTGAAGCCGAGCTGGTTCTGGTTGAAGCCGCGCACCACGATGCGCGTGGACCATTCGTAGGCGCCGTAGGGGTCGGCAGACTGGAAGTTGACGCCCGGGAGTTTCTCGATCGATTTGAGCGGGCTGGTGCCGGCCGGATACTGATCGAGCTGTGCTGCCGTCAGCGATTGCACCTGGCGGGTCTCGCCTTTCCCGAATACCAGAATCTCTTCGATGACGCCCTCGTCGGCCGTCCCGGCCATGCCGAGCAGCGGTGCGACCAGCAGCCCGGATGCCATTGCGGCTCGGGTTGGTCGGCCAACACCCGGCGAGCGCGCTTGAGTTGTTCTGTTGCGAGCCATGTCCATCACCTCGTGTTTTTGTGTTCTGCTGTCTTGCTTGATTGGTGCTGCGCGTAAACGAACACGCGTCTGGCGCCTGACAGCGGGCAGGCATGCTCCTAAGCGGTGATGACACCGGCATAACGTGTCGGTGACATTTTCGTTGCGCGCGCTCGGATCAAACGCCCTTAAGCCGGCGTTCATGTTCGCGGCGCCAGGATCGGGTTATCGGGACGCCCCATCTCCGAACTAACGAGGACTGGATCCATGGACACCAAACGCGGCATCGGCGCGCTGATCGCGGTGGCAGTGCTGATGGTGACTGGGCTCACAAGCCCGTCTGGGCTGGCCGCCCGTGCAGAAGCCCCGCTCGCGACGGCGCCGAGCTCGGAGTCGCCGCGTCGATACTCGGCGCAAGAGATTGCCGAGCTGGTCGCCCCGGTCGCCCTGTACCCCGACGATTTGCTGGCCATCGTCCTGCCCGCGTCAACCTACCCGCTGCAGGTCGTGCAGGCGGCGCGTTTTCTGGACACGGCGAAACGCGACCGCGCACGCACACCGGATGCGGATTGGGATGCCAGCATCGTTGCCCTGCTCAACTACCCCGAGGTCCTGAAACGCCTGTCTGACCAGCTCGACTGGACCGTTGATCTTGGCCGGGCGGTGCTGCGCCAGCAGCCCGAAGTGCTGGCGGCGGTCGAAGGTTTTCGGAAACGCGCACATGCCGCGGGGAATCTGCGCAGCGACGATCGCCAGGTTGTCACCGTCAACGCTGACACGGTTGTCATTCGGTCTACCGACCCAAGCGCCCTCTATGTGCCGGACTACGACCCAACCGTCGTGATCGTCCAGCGTTCGCGTCCGGTCGTTCGCTACTACCCGCGCGCGTATCCCGTTTACTACTACGCCTATCCGTCCGACCACGTGTTTCCGGGCGGTTGGTTCTGGGGCGTGACGACCTATTTCACGCTCGGGTGGACCTCGCAGCGCGTCTACGTGTATCCGTGGGATGACCCGTTCCACCCCTACTACGGGCGCCCCTGGCTGTATGAGCCGCGCCACTACTACTATCGGCGTCCGCCCAAAGTGGTGCACAACCACTACTACACCGGCCAGACGGGCCATCAGCAGGGCGATCACAACGGTGCGGATCGCGCGGCAACGGTAAGCGAGGCGCCCGTGCGCGATGACCGCACCCCCTGGGCGGGGGGCTCGGCTGAAGCCATCCAGCGCAGGTGATCCAGTGCCGGTCAGCCCACCTGTCGGCGTCCCGCCGACGGCCCAGGAAGACGCAGCCCGGTCCTGGCGACCCGACTATGAACTCGCTGGCCCCCGACCGGGCGCCGAGCAGCCGGCCGACGCATTGATGACGCCGAGCGACTCAGCGCCTATGCCGGTAGTGGCTGAAACAGACTTCGCTGAAACAGCCCCCGCTGAAACAGCCGCCGCTGAAACAGCCGCCGCTGGAACCAGTGTGGAAGCAGCCGCCGCGGCGCTGCAGGGCAACGGTTTCCACCAGAGTTCGGACGATCGACGCGAAGAGCGTGCTGAAGAGGCCTCTGTGTCGCCTGATCCGGCCCCGGTCGCCGCGGAAGCCCTGACGACGTCGCAGCCGGCGGAGCAGCCTTGGACGCCCGAAACGCAGCAAGCGTCAGAGCGGCCTCCGCCCCAGGAAACGCTGGAACGTCCGGAGGCGCTGAAGGCCCTGGAAGCATCGGCGTCGGAATACCAAGAGCGGCCTGTCGAGCCCGCACCGCGGTTCGAGTCGCCGGCGCCTCGCTACGAAGAGCCTGCGTCTCGATATGAAGAACCCGCGCCCCGGTTTGAGCAGCCTGCGCGTCGCTACGAAGAGCCCGGACCACGCTATGAGCAGCCCGAGCCTCGCTACGAAGAGCCGGCGCCGCGTTACGAGGAACCTGCTCCGCGTTTTGAGGAGCCCGCGCCCCGCTACGAGACCCCGGCACCGGTGTTCGAGCGCGCCGAGCCGCGCTTCGAGCGGCAGGATCCGGTTTCGGAAGGCCCGGTAGATCAGTCTGGTTGGGGCGGGTCTGGCGGGATGCAGGAGGAGACCGACACGCGGTGACGGCTTCCTCCGCGAGCGAAGTACCGGGTCAGGAGGCCGCGCCCTCGGCTCTTGGCAGCCGAAGGTTCGAGACCAGCCGCAGCTTTTCCATGGTCCGCAGCAACACCCAGGTCAGGTCGAACTGATACCAGCGCAAGCCGTGTCGGGCTGAGAACGGGAACGCGTGGTGGTTGTTGTGCCAGCCCTCGCCGAGCGCGAACAGCGCGACGACGGCGTTGTTCGTGCTGTCGTCGCCGGTCGGGTTGGGCCGTCCGCCCCAGATGTGACAAACCGAATTGACCATGAACGTGGCGTGCCAGAGCGCGACCGTGCTGACGAACAGACCCCAGACCAGCATCTGCGGGCCGGAGGTGCCGAGGTCCGGCGCGAAATGGGCAAGCGCGACTCCGAGGCCATAGAGTGCCAGCGCCTGAGCGACCAGCAGCGTAACGTAGTGTCGCTGCAGGAATTTGATCTCCGGGTAGCGGTGCAGGTCGCGGGAATTGGTGCCCTGCTCGTGAAAGGCCTCGGGCGACATCATCCAGCCCATGTGCGACTGCCAGAAACCGTGCGTAGTGGGTGAGTGAATGTCCTCTGGCGTATCCGTGTCTCGATGGTGAGATCTGTGATGTGCCACCCACCAGAGTGGTCCGCCCTGAATTGCGAGGCTGCCAGCCAGCGCGAAAGCGAACTGCACGGGACGTGAGGTCTGGAACGAGCGGTGCGCCAGCAAGCGGTGGAAGCCCGCCGTCACGCCGAAACCGCGGATGACGTACATGACCAGCGCCACAGCGATGGCAACGGTGCTGACGCCTGTCAGAAACGCGGCAAGCGCGCCCAGATGGAAGACCAGCATGATGATGGCAACAACGTAGCCCGCGAGTGGTCGCCCGCCGGGCTTGCCTGATACAGCCTGAGACAAGATCACCTCGTAACGTGATTCGATGTTGAAAGTCGGCCGGAACGAAGTTCCGATGCCGCGCCTTCAGGACGGATGGTCGCACACATTGGGTTCTGGGGGCGATACTGGCCAGAGGCGGGTCGGCTTGCGGCCTGCCCCCGGTGTCGGAAGGGGATTCGCGCGCAGCCGCGCGCAGAGCGCGCTTCCCAGGCCGCCCGATCAGCCACCCCACTGGAGTACCATGGGGCCCCGCCTGACGGACTCCGCGCATGCTCAGCTATCGACACGCCTTCCACGCCGGCAACGATGCTGACGTCTTCAAGCACGTGGCGCTGTGTGCGCTGATCGACGCGCTCGAGCGCAAGGACAAGCCGTTTCTATACGTGGAAACGCACGCGGGCGCCGGGTTCTACAATCTGCGCAGCCGCCGCGCCCAGGAGACGGCGGAAGCCGCGCTTGGCATCCGTATGCTCTGGCCGCCGTCCCCTGCGGATTCGATGCCGGCGCCGGTGCGGACCTACTTGGCCGAGGTCCAGCGCTGCAACGGCATGGGCGGCTTGAAGCGCTATCCCGGTTCGCCATGGTTTGCGCAGGCCTTGCTCCGGGCGTGGGATCGCGGCGTATTCGCAGAGCTGCATCCGGTCGACTACGGCAAACTGGTTCGGCTGCTGCGCGGTGACAAGCGTCTGACCGTGGTGCAGCAGGACGGCTATGCGCTGCTGCGCGCGCTGTTGCCGCCCCTTGAGCGTCGCGCGCTCGTGTTCATCGACCCGTCGTACGAGACCCGTGACGAGCTCGGGCGCCTGCACGCGGCGCTGGTCGATGGCCGGCAGCGCTTCGCGAACGGCGTCTATGCGATCTGGTATCCCGTCGGCACCAAGCACGCGGCGGACAGCATCGTGGCTCACGTCACCCGCGCGGCCCGCACTGGGGTTCGCCCGTCGAAGACGCTGGATATCCGCTGGGAGCGCGCCGAGGCGCACATTCGAGGTGACGCAACGGAGGGTATGCGCGGTGCGGGCATGGTCATCATCAACCCGCCGTTCGGGCTGGCCGATACCCTGCCGAAGGAACTTGAGGCCGTGGTGGCACGCCTCGAGCCCGGCGCTGCGCGTGGGCGCATCCGGACCGAGTGGACCGTGCCCGAAACAGCCTGACCGGGCCCTGTCTTTCCGGGTTTAGTCTCGTTGGGATAGGCGAGCAGGGCGCCGCAGTTCCCAGCAGCGATGAATGCGCGGGTTGCGCTCGAAATCAGGGTCAAGCGTGCGCGGCGTAATCTCCGTCACGTCGGCAAAGGCCGCGATCTCGGCCTCGTCCAGGCGAAAGCGACGGAAGTTGTTCGAAAAGATCAGCACGCCCTCGGGCGCGAGGCGAGCCATGGCCGTCCGCAGCAGTTCAGGATGGTCGCGCTGCACGTCGAAGTCGTCCGCGCGCTTCGAGTTCGAGAAGGTGGGCGGATCGCAGAAAATCATGTCGTAGCGACCGCGGTCGTGCTGCAGCCAGCGGATGACGTCGGCCTGAATCAGCGCATGTCGGGCGCCCCCAAGCTCGTTCTGCCCCAGATTGCGCGCGGCCCAATCGAGGTAGGTGGCGGACAGGTCGACGCTGGTCGTCGAGCTCGCGCCCCCCACGGCGGCGTGCACGGTCGCGGCGCCGGTGTAGCAGAACAGGTTCAGAAAGCGCTTGCCCGCGCATTCGCGCCCGAAGCGTAGCCGCATCGGGCGATGATCCAGAAACAGCCCGGTGTCGAGATAGTCGAACAGGTTGATTTCAAGGCGCACCGGGCCCTCCCGCACCGGCACGAAGACCTGACGCGCATCCAGACGCCCGTACTTGCTGCCCCCCTTCCCGCGGGACCGGGTCTTGACCGCCAGATCCTGTGGGCCCGGCTCGAACACTGCGTGCACGGCGTCCAGCAGTTCCGCGAAACGCCGCGCGGTGGTCTCTTCGGGAATGTGCCGGGGCGCTTGGTACTCCTGCACGTGCAGCAGGCATCGATCCGCGGCATCGGCAGCGGTGTAGAGATCGACCGCTGCCGCGTATTCGGGCAGGTCGGCGTCGTAGACCCGAAAGCACGATGTGCCCGTCCGTTTGCGCCATGCGGCCAGGCGGCGAAGATTTTTCCGCAGCCGGTTCGCCACCATTTCCGCGCCTGGGCCAGGGCTAGCATCAAGCGTTGTCGCCGAGCCGTTCATGTCATCCGATCCGCCGTTGCAGTTGCTCGCCACCGCTGCCGTGACGACTGCGCTATGATCCATGAAACGCATTCACACCGCTGCTCAATCCACCGTGCCGCGCACTCGCTGCGCCAGGGAGACACACATGGCTCACGCTGATCTGCTCATTCGTAACGCCCGCATCGTTGATGGCACCGGCGCACCCGCCGTGCAGGGCGACGTGGCCGTGAAGGACGGCCGCATTCTGGCCGTTGGGGCGTTCGAGGGGACAGCGACCCGCACCATTGATGGCGCCGGCCGCGTATTGACGCCCGGCTTCATCGACATTCACACCCATTTCGACCCGCAGCTGTGCTGGGACGGGCTGGCCACACCGTCGCTGGAGCACGGCGTCACCACGGTGTTCATCGGCAATTGCTCGCTCAGCCTTGCCCCGGTGCGTCCGAATGGTAAGGACAAGCTGATCAACATGTTTCAGGTGATCGAGGACATCAAGAAGCGCACGTTCGACGCCGCGGTCCCGTTCAGCTGGGAGAGTTTTCCCGAGTACCTGAACTTTATTCGCCCGAACCTGGGCATCAACGTGGCGGCGCTCATTGGCCATTCCGCGTTGCGCTATTACGTGATGGGCGCGGCCAGCCAAGAGCGAACCGCCACCCCGGACGAAATCGCCGAGATGTGCCGGCTGGTCGAGGAAGCCATGGCGGCCGCGGGTATCTCGTCCTCCTATGTCGACATGGACGAGGAGATGAAGCCGGTCCCCAGCCGATACGCCGATCTCGACGAGAAGATCGCGCTGGCTCGGGCGATGGCGAAAAGCGGCCGCGGCGTATGGCAGGTCGTGCCCTACTTCCCGGATATTCAGCAGGAGCTCGCGAACATTCGCGAACTGGGCGAGATCAGCCTGGCCGCGGGCATTCCGTGCTCGCTGCAGCCGGTGCTGTCGTCGCCCTTGTCGCCGCTCGCGGGCGAGATCATGGCTGCGCTCGAGGCCGAGCAGGCGCGCGGTGCGCGCGTCTATGGCCAGGTCATGCCGCGCTGCTTCGACCTGAACATGCGCCTGGCAGAGACCAGCATGCTGCTGTACGCGCTGCCGGGCTGGAAAGCGATCATGGATCTGCCGCGGCACGAGCGCCGGGCGCGCTTTGAGGATGCGGCCACCCGCGCCGCGCTGGTACAGGAGATGAAGCAGGCGGCGGGCATGAGCGGCGCGCTGCCATTCCTGATCGTTGGCAACGTGACGCACGCGGACAATCAGGCCTATCGCGGCCGCAGCCTGATGGAGATCGCCCAGTCCGAGGGACGCGAGCTCGGCGACATCATTCTGGACATCTCGCTGCGCGATGACCTGAACGCCGAGTTCAAGCTGGTGAACGTGCTGAACGCCGACAAGGCGTCAGTGGCGCAACTGATCGGTCATCCGCTGCTGCACTTCGGTGCCTCCGACGCCGGCGCGCACATCACCCAGTTCTGCGGCACCGGCGATACCACGCATATGCTTGAGCACTACGTTCGCGAAACAGGCCGGCTTACGCTCGAACAGGCCGTGCACCGCATGACCGGCGAGCTGGCGCGGGATTGGGGTCTTGCCGATCGCGGCACCATTGAGACGGGCAAGGCGGCCGATCTGGTGCTGTTCGACCTCGATGACCTGCGCTGCGGCAGCGAAGAGTTCGTGGACGATTTCCCGGGCGAAGCGCGCCGTTACGTGCGTCGCGCCGAGGGCTATGCCGCCGTAATCGTGAACGGCGCGCCGGTCATCGAGAACGGTCGTTACACCGACGCCCGAGCGGGGCAGGTGGTCTGACGCCGGCCCTCTGACGCCAACCAGTAGGGCGGGGCGGTTGCGCCCCGTCAGTGCTTGCCCTGAATCAAGGCCATCAATGCTGCGCGGTGTTCGCGTGATGCTGCACGGTTCGTCCAGAAACGCGCAGGTTCGTCGCCCGTCGTGCCGGGCTCCAGACTGATGCCCCAGAGCGCATCGATACGGTTGGGCACCATCGAGTATCGCACGTCGAGGATGCGCCCGGGCGCAGCCGGATCGGCTGCCAGATAGCCGGCCGAAAAACGCTCGAAGCGCGCGAGATCCACCGCTTGCCTTGACCCTGGCCGCACCCAATGAAGCTCAGCGTCGGGGTCTAGCACCGGAATGCTGTCACCTGGAATCGCGTGGGTCTCGATGCCGGTCCGGATCGCGTCGACCCACCATCGCCCGTCAGCCGAGTAAATCGATTTCCACACGATCAGGTTGGCGAACGAGGGCTTCACCGTGAGCCGGTCAGGCACATGACCCCGCGCACGCGCCAGCGTCTGCGCAGCGTCCTCGGCTCGCTGACCCTGCCAACCGCCAATACCGAGATAGACCAGCATCCAGGCAATACCCAGTGCCGCCGCTGATCGC
This sequence comes from uncultured Pseudomonadales bacterium, assembly GCA_964628545.1. GTDB lineage: Bacteria > Pseudomonadota > Gammaproteobacteria > Pseudomonadales > Azotimanducaceae > UBA7803. The sequence continues at coordinate 11,296 of CAZVMA010000016.1, forward strand.
CCGCCGCTGCGCAGGCCAAACAGCAGCGCCACCACAAGGGGCGCGGTCAGCAGCGGATCAATCACCGACACCAGATTCCACGCTACACGCGCGTCGCTGACGGGCCACAGCAGCGCAGTGCCGTAAGACGTGCACGCATCCAGAAGACCGTGTGTGGCATACCCGAGCATCGTTGCCATGAACAGCTGCCCGCGCGTGAGCCAGCGACGCAGCAGCGGCCACAGCGCGAGGGCCACCAGCGCACCACCGACAGGTATGAACGCCAGCGCATGCGTGAACTGGCGGTGGTATTCCAGAAACAGTAGCGGATCGGCGCTGGATCGAATCAGCACGTCGAGATCTGGCGCGAGCCCGCCGGCGGCGCCGGCCGCGAGCAGGGCAAGAGGGGCTGGGGGGCGGTGTCGAGTTGCCGAAGCGCGCGGTGTCCCCAGTCGCGCCGCAGCAGCACCCAGTGCAGCCTGGGTCAACGGATCCATGGCGTGGTGTCTATCCGGGTGCGGCTCAATACGGCTGCTCGCGAATGCCGAGCCGGAACGCCAGCCGCGACAGCACCAGCGAACCCCCCAGGAAAACAAGCGTCAACAGCACCAGATCGACGAGTTCGAGGCCGAGCGCGCTGCGGGCGTACAGCAACGGCAGCAGCGCTTCCGGAATCTGGTCCAGCCCCGTCGCGCGACCGCTGCTCGCGATGCCAAGGCGGCGCTTGATGAAGCTGGAAATCAGGTCGCCGGCCAGTGATGCGCCACCAAAGACGGCGCCAAACACGGCGCTGTAGCCCAGCAGGGGCGCGACGGCGGCGGCGGTGACAACACCGGCAACAAGGCCGCGCCAGGTTTTGCTGGCCCCCAGCAGGGGCCGTCCGTCCGGCAACCGCCGGCCGCCGTCGATGGGGCTGCTCCAGCGGTTACCAAGCAGGCGTTTCGCCAATACCGGCGCGCTATTGGCGGCAAGCAGCAAAAGCAACAGGGCAGCCCCCTGCCACACGAGTGCGGTTAGGTTTTCGAGCTGCGGCGCGCTCAGAGCCCACCCGGTCCGCAGTCGTTGCGCAGAAAGTCGATCAGGGAGCGGTACAGGGTGAGCTGATGATCGAAGAACAGCGTGTCCGAGAAGTGATCAGCCCCATCCAGCTCGACGTAACGGTAAGGTTTGCCGTGTTTGTCGAGCGCTGCGAGATACCGCTTGGCGTGCGCAATGGGAACGCGTTGATCGACGCTGCCGTGCACGATCAGCATCGGCACGTTCACCTTGGCCGCCTCATCGATCGGGTTGATGCTGTCCTGCCACATGTTCAGCTGTTCGATCTGTGCGGCGCCCCGCAGCTGGTCCCGGTAGTAGTTCACCTGCATTACCGTGTCCGCTACAGCGGCACCGGCAACGACGCACTGGTAAATCTGCGGCGTTCGACTGGCCGCAACAAGCGCGGCATACCCACCGTAGGACCACCCGAACATCGCCAGGCGATTGGCGTCCGCGAGCCCGTCACGAACCAGCGCCAGGGCGACGTCATCCTTGTCGTCCTGCATCTGGTAGCCGCCTTGTCCGCCCTTCAGAAACGCGGTGGTGTAATGCTCCAGGCCGTGGCCGCGCGAGCCGCGATACTGCGGCTGGATGACAAGATAGCCATTGTCCGCGAGCATCTGGCCCCACTCGTCGTAATCCACCATCTCGGCCACGAATGGCCCGCCGTGCGGCAGCACGATGGTCGGGAAGGGCGCCTTGCCGGATGACGGCACGGTGACGTACGCGGGGATGTCGCGACCATCGCGGGCCTTCACTTCCAGGTAGCGTACGTCGGCCAGCCGCTCCGGTTCGAGCAGGGGCTGCTTGCCGCCGATGCGCGACAGCTTGCCGTCTCGTACCAGATAGAACGTACCGGGATCACGCGGGCCGTCGTTGTAGACGATGAACGTGCCGCCGTCGCGCGAGCGGCTGGTGATGGCCGGCGTCGAGGCGTTCGGCACCAATCCTTCAACCTGTGCGTAGAGCGCTTCCTCTTCGGGATCGAAATACTCGATGTGGATTCGATCTTTCGCCCAAGCGACACCGGCGACGTGGTCGGGGCGCGTCCACGCACGACTGTCCCAGCGCACACCGACAACGTCGACATCCGAGCGCTGGTAGATCGGCTCGCCGAAAGTGCCGCGCGCGACGTCGAACTCCCACAACCCCACGGTGTCGCGGCCGTTGTTGGCCATCACGAAAAAGAGGTTCCGCGCCTCGGGGTCGAAGCCCACCACTTCGAACTGTTCGAAGCTGTCTTCGCTCTGGCGGTGGAACTCTTTCCATGTCTTGGTGCCCTGCGGTCGGTGGTACCACACCAGACTACCCGTATCGATATCGAATCCTCGGGCGATCCAGGGTTCGCCGTCACCGTCGAACTCGATCTGCCCGAGCGATAGCTTGCCGCGCAGCAGGAGGCGCTTGTTGCCGGTTTCGAGATCCAGTACGTAGTAGGCGCGCGGCCGAAAGGCCTCGTCGATCTTGGTGTTTCGATCGCCGCCGGGCTGCACCGAGAGGATGATGCGGCGGGGGGCGTTCGGTAGGACGGTTTCGATAGCCGGGTCTTCGTACTCGCACGGGCGCATCGTGGGCGTTTCGTTAGCGCCC
>CAZVMA010000016.1:13912-17249 GCA_964628545.1 uncultured Pseudomonadales bacterium
TTCGATATCGACTTTTGCAATGCGGTACTCGTACACGCCTTGATTGAAGTCGTCGATCTTCTTCCTGACCCGTTGCCGCAGCGACATCACGATGTCCCGGTCGCTCACCCATCGAAACCCGATGATTTCCATCGGATCGGCGTCGATGCGGAAGGGCTCTCGATCGAGATTCCCGGTCTCGTAAATCTCGATGATCGGGTTGGCGTCGCGCGACGCGATCTTGAGGACGCCGAGATGTTTCCCATCCGGCGCCACCGAGGCGTTGTCGATCACTTCACGCAGAGCGAAATATTCGAGCGGATAGGGGTCGGTGGATGGGCCTGCCGCCGGCTCGGCCGAGGCACTGGTCGCGGCGATCAGCCAGCATGACAGCAGCATGGCAAGCCGGCTGCGGCCAAGACGGGGTGGTGTAAGTTGGGTCATGGGCGGCCTCCGAAATCGCCGCGAATCTAGCACGACGTTCGACCTGCGCGCATGAAGGAAGCGGGGCGATATCGGCCCCCAGGGAAGACCCGGGCGGCGCAGATGCGCCGCCCGGGCGTGCGGGCTAGAGTTTGACCGTGAGGTCGAGGAACAGCGTGCGTCCGCCGATGTCGTAGCCATAGCCGATCGGCGCGTTGTTGATGGCCAGCACTTCGCTGCCATCCACTTCCGGCGGGGCGTTGTCGAACACGTTGCGGATACCGCCCCCGATGGTCCACTTGTCGCCGTAGTAGAACACCGACATGGAGTGCATCAGGTAGCTGTCCGCGAAACCCACGTCGCGGCACAGCACGTCGTTACCGGAGGGTCCGAGACAGGTGTTTGAAGTCCCGTCGATGTCGCTGAACTCATCCACCGAGTCGCGATCCTGGTCGACAGCGCCGGTGTACTCGATCTGCCAGGAGAGTCGATATTTCTCGATGTTGAAGCGGAGACCCATGTAGCCCTTCCAGTAGGGGAAACCGAACTCGCCGACGAAATCTTCTTCGGTGGTTGCGCCGTTCTCGTCGGTCTCTGCGATGGATGCTTCGAGCGTGCGGTTCAGCGACAGATCGACCCCGATATCGACGGGGTAGCCGAAAATGTTCACGCCTTCCTTGTCGAAGGTGATGTTCACGTCAACCCCGCGGTTAACCTCTTGATCGCGGTTGATGAACGCGGCGTCGAGAAGGGCAATCTCCTGCGTGGTCGGATTTCGGCTGACGCGTGTGCAGTAGCGGCTATCGCCGTCCACGTCGTTATAGCAGTCATTGACGATGAACTGACCCGAGGGCTCGATGATCGAGTTCTGGATCTTGATGTTGTAGTAGGTCGCACCGATGGTCATGTCGAAGCTGTCGAAGAACGGCTGATCAAAGGCGAAGCCCACGGTATAAGAATCCGAGGTCTCCGGCTCCAGATCCAGCGCACCGCCCTGCGCGATTTCAACGGAGTACACGTTAAAGCCATTCAGGTCGAGCGTAGTGGGATCAACCCCGTTCGCCACGCAGTTGGCCAGCACTTCCGGCGGCCGCTGATCGAGTGCCGGATTGTAGCCGCCGGTGCCGCCGGGGCCGTTGTCCAGCGCCTCTTCCGGAATTCCGCAAGGATCGAATACGTTGTTGAAGCCGGTTTGGTTCTGCAGGAAGTTCTCGCGCAAGTTGGGTGCGCGGAACGACGAGCCGATGGTGGCGCGAATGAGCAGGAAGTCGATCGGCCGCCAGCCGAGCTTGGAGGCAAACGTCTCATCCGAGCCGTAGTACTCGTCATCGGTGATGCGGCCCGACATGTTCAGCGTCAGCTCGTTGAAGAACGGTGCGTCGGCTAGCAGAGGCACCTCGATCTCGCCGTAAGCTTCTTTGGTCCACTTGTCGCCGTTTGCGCCGCCGTCGGAGAAGAAGCCGAAGAACAGGCCATCGCGCGCGATGTCGTCCGGGTCCGACTTGATCTCGTCCTTGCGGTACTCGAGGCCGAGGCCAATCAGTACATCACCCGCTGGCAGCGTGTAAATCGTGCCCGAGGTGAAGGCGGTCACCAGCGTCTGTTCGATTTCCGTGTCGAAATCGCGGCTGTCCATCAGGTAGGCGCGCTCGGCGCTGGTTGCGAAATCGCCGATGAGGTTTTCATACAGCGACGCAGGCTTTCGAGTCGCCCGGCATCTGCGGGCAGGTCACATTGCCGCCGGCACCAATGGTGCTGTTGGCGAGCGACCAGTCCAGCCGGTCGCCCCGGATGCCTCGGCGGCTCGATTCACCCTCCGACAGGGAGTAGGCCATGCTGACGTCGAATTGCCAGTCGCTGAAGGTGCCGAATGTCATGAACGGCAGATCGCCCTTCACGCCAAGCACTGTCCGGTACTGAGCAACTTCCGCGCGCGTATTGTCGCGATCGCCACGCACCACCACGATGGGGGTGACGCCGACGGCGCCGAGAGGGCCTTCCAGCAGGCCGAACGTTTCGGGCGTGCAGAAGGCAAGCGGCACGCCGAACCGGCCGCACAGCCCACCGTAGAAGTTCGAGAAACCATCGATGTAGCCGGGGTTGGTCATTAGCGCGTCGAACGCGAGCCCACAGTCGACCCCATTCAGCCCGTCGGGGTTGCACAGGTTGTAGGGGTTGTCGGCGGGCACATCGGGAAATACCTGGGCGCGCTCACTCTGAGATTCCAGGTTGCGCCGGCTGTAGAGCACCTCGAAGAACGGCGTGATGTTCGCGTCGCCCTCAAGCGTGTATTCGCCGTAGGCCATGGCGTTCAGCCGATCGGTTTCGGGGTAGATGTGGGCATCCTGGCTGCGGCCGTTCAAATCGTAGTCGCGGAAAGTCAGGTCGGTGCGGCCGTCGCGGTTGCCGTCGACGCCGAAGGTGCCGAAGGGCGAATTGCTCTCGGAAAAGTTCGGCCAGCCGCCGTTGGTAAACCCGGGGGTGTAGTAGACCGATCCTGATCCGTTGCTGTTAACGAACTGGTCGGCCGACACCAGTACCCGCCCGGCGAGGCCGCCCAGCGCGCACTGGTCCCACTCCATGCCGTAGTTTTGCGAGTAGAACAGCTCGCGGCTGCGGCGCTTGCCGTTCTGGTCGATCTCCATGTTGCGGTCGCAGCGCTTGGTCCATTCGCGATCGCCATATGTCACGCCGTCAGAGCGCTGGTAGTCGACGCCGCCGCCTACGAAGCCACGGTCCCAATTCTTGCCCCAGACCAGGCTGAGCGAGTTGGTCTCGCCGCTGGTCGCCTCGGGCTTGGTTGAGTAGGCCGATACTTCCAAGCCTTCAAAATCCTTGCGCAGCAGTATGTTGGTGACGCCCGCGATAGCGTCCGAGCCGTAGATTGACGATGCGCCATCCAGCAGGATGTCGTACTGCTGCACCAGCATCGACG
>CAZVMA010000017.1:0-2347 GCA_964628545.1 uncultured Pseudomonadales bacterium
CCCGGTCAGGAACGCCCAGGTCAGGAAAAGGACTGACCCACAGTAGACCCCGCGGTGAGATCCTCGGATCTCGGCTCCGGCAGCTCGGTCATCATGGCCTCGGTCAGCAGCAGCACACTGGCCACCGATACCGCGTTTTCGAGCGCAACACGAACCACCTTGGTCGGGTCGATGATGCCGGCCTCGAACAAGTCGACATACACGTTACGGGCGGCATCGAAGCCGAGATGCCCCGAGCCCGCCAGCATGTGCTCGACCACCACGCCGCCGTCCACCGCAGAGTTGGCCGCGATCTGTCGGGCTGGGGCGGACAACGCGCGGCGCAGGATCTGTATGCCGGTTCGCTCATCCCCCTCGGCCGACTGCGCGGCGGCGTCGACGGCCGCCAGACAGCGAAGCAGCGACAGCCCGCCGCCCGGCACCACACCCTCGGCGACCGCGGCCTTGGTGGCGCTGATGGCGTCATCGAGCGCCTCGGAGCGTGACTTCATCTCGGCCTCGGTGGCAGCGCCGACGTGAATGACCGCCACCCCGCCCGAGAGCCGGGCAATGCGCTCTTCCAGCTTTTCCCGGTCATAGTCGCTCTTGGTGTCTCGAGCCTCGCGGCGCAGCTGATCGACGCGGGCATCGATGCTCGCACGATCACCGCGGCCGCCGATGATGGTGGTGGCGTCCCGCGTCATCACCACGCGATCAGCCTGGCCGAGCAGGGTCAGCTCCGCGCTCTCAAGCGTCAAACCGAGATCCGCGGAAATGACCGTACCCCCGGTTAGGGTTGCCATGTCCCCGAGCATCGCCTTGCGCCGGTCACCGAAGCCCGGCGCCTTCGCGGCGGCGCAGCGGAACACGCCGCGTACGTGATTCAGCACCAGCGTTGCCAATGCGTCGCCGTCAATATCCTCGGCAATCACCGCCAGCGGTCGACCGCTCTTGGTGAGGGTTTCCAGCAGCGGGATCAGCTCGCGGACGCTATGAATCCGCGACTCGCAGAGCAACAGGTAGGCGTTTTCCAGCACCACCTCCATCGCTTCGCTGTCGGTGACGAAGTACGGCGAGATATAGCCCCGATCGAACTGCATGCCCTCCACTACATCCAGCTGGGTCTCGGTTGATTTCGATTCCTGGACGGTGATGACGCCTTCGCTACCCACCCGTTCCAGCGCATCCGCGATCAGGTCACCGATTACCCGATCGTTGTGCGCCGAGAGCGCCGCGACATCCGCAGTCTCCTTGCGCGTGGCAACGGGTTTTGACATGTCGCGCAACGCGGCCACGGCGGCGCGCAGGCCGCGCTCGAGACCGCGCTTGATGTCGATCGCGCTGGCGCCCGCGACGACGTTGCGAATGCCGTCAGCCAGCATGGCATGGGCCAGCAGAGTCGCCGTGCTGGTGCCGTCGCCCACTGCTTCGCCGGTATTCACGGCCGCCTGTCGCAGCATCTGCACGCCGAGATTTTCTTCGGGATCGGGCAGATCCATTTCGCGCGCAATGGTCACGCCATCGTTGCAAACGATCGGCGTACCCCACGTTCGGGCGATCAGCACCGACTTCGATTTCGGACCCAAGGTGACGCTGACCGCATCGGCCAGCTGGGTCGCCCCAGAAAGAATTTTCTCGCGCGCGGCCGAGCGAAACAGCACCTTCTTGTGGGACATGGGCGCTCCGGGCTTCTGTCCGGCGCATTGTCGACCCCGGATCAGGGCCCGCGCAGCCCGGTGAATCCACGAGTGGGGCCGCTACAGAGTTGCGATGACGTCGAGCGCGCCCGAGAGACTCTTGACCCCGTGCACGGTCATGCCCGGCACCGCGTCTTTCGGGCGATTGGACCAGGGCACGATGGCGACGCGAAAGCCATGCTTGCGCGCCTCGGCCAGCCGCTGCTGACCGCTGGCCACCGGCCGCACCTCGCCGGTCAGGCCCAGCTCGCCAAAGACGATGAGATCGCGCGGCAGCACGCGGTTGCGGAACGATGACAGCACGGCGAGCAGGGCGGCCAGATCGGCGCCCGTCTCGGCAATGCGCACTCCGCCCACCACATTCGCGAACACGTCCTGATCGGCGAGCGTAATGCCGCAGTGCCGGTGCAGCACCGCCAGGTGCATCGCCAGCCGCTGCTGATCAAGACCCACTGCCACCCGACGCGCATAACCGGATTGAACGCCGTCGACCAGCGCCTGCAGCTCGACCAGCAGGGGCCGCGTGCCTTCCCAGGTGACCGTTACTACGCTGCCCGGTGATTCCACCTCGCCCCGCTGCAGGAAAATGGCGGACGGATTGGCGACTTCACGCATACCGTGCTCGGTCATCGCAAAGATGCCGAGCTCGTTCACTTCACCGAACCGGTTCT
>CAZVMA010000017.1:2408-12537 GCA_964628545.1 uncultured Pseudomonadales bacterium
CGCAGGGTGCGATAGCGACTGCCGGCGGGGCTGTCCAGCATCATGAAGCAGTCGATCATGTGCTCCAGCACTTTCGGGCCGGCAAGGCCACCTTCCTTGGTAACGTGACCGACCATGATCACCACGGTGCCGGTTTGCTTGGCCAACCGGGTGAAGAACGCCGCCGTCTCCCGCACCTGGGTCACCGTGCCCGGGGTGCTGTCGACGGCCGCCAGCTGCATCACCTGAATCGAATCCAGCACCAGAATACCGGCCCGTTCGGCGGCCACCAGCGCGGCGATCTCCTCGCCCCGCGTCTCTGATGCGACGCGTAGTTCCCCGGTCGGCAACTCCAGCCTTCGGGCACGCAGCGCGAGCTGGTGCAGCGATTCCTCGCCGGTGACGTACAGCACCGGGGTTGCGGCCGCCAGCCGGGTGCACACCTGCAGCAGCAGAGTGCTTTTGCCGGCCCCGGGGTCGCCGCCGATCAGCACCACGGAACCGGGTACCAGACCGCCCCCGAGCACGCGGTCGAGCTCGGAGAAGCCGGTTTCGATTCGTGCGGTTTCCTCGGCCTCGACCTCGGCGAGACGCTTGACCTGCGCAGTCGCCCCGGCAAATCCCAGCCCGGACGCTGGCTGCGCTGCAGGGCTGATGGTGACGCGCGACAGCGTGTTCCACTCACTGCATGCCGCGCATTGTCCCTGCCACTGCATATGCTCGGCCCCGCAGGCCGTGCAGACGAACGCGCTCTTGGTGCGGCCGCGCGCCATTACTCGAACGGCGCGAACTGGTTGTAGCGTTCCGGGGCCAGATTCTCGAACTTGGTCAGGTTGCCGAGGAAGGCCAGCCGGATGCTGCCGATGGGGCCGTTGCGCTGCTTGCCAATGATGATTTCGGCGGTGCCCTTGTCCGCGGTATCGGGGTGATAAACCTCGTCGCGGTAGACGAACAGTATCAGGTCGGCATCCTGCTCGATGGCGCCGGATTCGCGCAGGTCGGCCATCAGCGGGCGCTTGTCGGTGCGCTGCTCGAGGCTGCGGTTCAGCTGCGACAGGGCCACCAACGGGCAGCGCATTTCCTTGGCAATCGCCTTCAGCGACCGCGAGATCTCGGAGATCTCGTTGGTGCGGTTCTCGTTGTTGCCGCTGCCTCGCATCAGCTGCAGGTAATCGACCACGATCATCGAAAGCCCGTCAGCCTCGCGCGCGATCCGGCGCGCACGCGAGCGCAGCTCTTGCGGCGAGATGGCGGGCGTGTCGTCAATGTAGAGCCGCTTGTCGCGCAGCTGCGCCACGGCGCCGCTGAAGCGCGGCCAGTCATCCTCGTGCATTTCGCCCGTACGCAAGCGGGTCTGATCGATGCGGCCCAGGGATGACAGCAAGCGCATGACCAGCTGTTCGGCGGGCATCTCGAGGCTGAACACGAGCACCGCGCCGGTGCCTTCCATGACCGCGTGCTCCACCATGTTCATGGCAAAGGCGGTCTTGCCCATGGACGGTCGGCCAGCCACGATCACCAGATCTGACGGCTGCAGACCCGCGGTCTTGCGATCGAGATCATCAAAGCCGGTGGCCAGCCCCGTCACCGGGCTGCGATTGGCGTGCAGACGCTCGATTCGCTCGACCGCACTGGACAACAGCGGCACCAACGGCTGCGGGCCGCCCTCGCGCAGGCGACCCTCGGAAATCCGGAATACTTCCTGTTCAGCCAGGTCGACAATCTCCTGGCTCGAGCGACCCTCGGGCGCAAAGGCTACCTCGGCAATGCGATTCGCCGCGCCGATCAGCTGCCGCAGCGTAGAGTATTCGCGCACGATGCGAGCGTAGGCGCGCACGTTGCTGGCGCCCGGCGTGCCCTCTGCCAGATCGCCGAGAAACGGCAGGCCACCCACGTTGTCCAGGCGACCATGCGATGACAGGCGCTCGGCCACCGTCAGCGCATCGATAGGCTGGTCATCGGCTGCAAGCTCCGACATGGCCTCGAAAATGAGCTGGTGCGGCGTGCGGTAGAAGTCGCCGGCCGTCACCGTTTCGGCGATATCGAACCAGGCTTCGTTATCCAGCAACAAACCGCCCAGCACCGACTGCTCGGCATCCACCGAATGCGGCGGGATCTTCAGTACCGAGACGTTGGTTGAGCGACGATTGACCCACTCGGGCGGCATCGCGCCGTCCGGTAGCGCGCTCGGTCCGTCACGCCCGATATTTTCGAAGCCGCCGCCTGACGCCTGAACGTCGAGCTCGCCCACACCTCCCTCTGCCGACGCGTCGTCGTCGGGAAAGGTGTCTGCGAACGGATCGAATTCAGAGTCCGGGATATCGGCCATGGGGTATGGGCGGGCAACAGCGAATCAGGGACGGGAAAGCCTGCGAGCATCCGGGCAGCAAATCAAGGTCGATCGCTCACCGATTGGTGCCCGAGCGCGGTGCGGTCAGCTGCTCAAGCGCCGAGATGAGTCGCAGCGCGTCGTCCCTGCTGTTGCCGCAGATTTCAGGCTCGGGGCGCAGCGCAGCGCAGCACTCCGGTCGCTCGGGTCGACCGTAAAGCGCGCAGGCCATATCGGGTGTCAGATGAATGCAGGGTACGCCGGCCGGCTTGCCGCCCGGCATACCAAGAAACGGCGTCGTGATGGAAGCCGCAATGCAGCAGGCGCCGCAGCCCTGACGGCATGCAGCGCTCATTCCCGGCGCCTCGCGCTGACTGTCGCCACGCTGACCCGGGAGCCAGACGGACCGCCTACTCGGCTACGACCGCTACCTTGATGGCGACGGTCACGTCGGAGTGCAGCTGCACGTCGATGTCGTACTCGCCCACGCTGCGGATGACGCCCGACGGCATGCGCACTTCGCTGCGCTCGACTGCCTGCCCCGCGGCCACGATGGCGTCGGCGATTTCGCCGGTACCGACCGAGCCATAGAGTTTGCCTTCGTCGCCGGCCTTGGCCACGATGGTTACCGCCACGCCAGCAAGGCCCGCCGCCCGGGCATTCGCGGCAGCCAGTTTCTCCGCGGCTGCGCGCTCGAGCTCGAGCCGGCGCGCTTCGAACACTTCGCGGTTGGCCTTGCTTGCGCGTACGGCCTTGCCCTGCGGAATGAGAAAGTTGCGGGCGAAGCCAGGCTTCACGCTTACTTCATCGCCAAGCCCGCCCAGCCTGCCGACGCGTTCCAGCAGAATCACGTTCATGGTGTGCTCCTCGGCTTAGCGGTGCGAGTCGGTGTAGGGGATCAGCGCCAGATAGCGGGCGCGCTTGATCTCCTGGGTGAGCTGCCGCTGCTGACGGGCCGACGTGCCGGTGATGCGGCTGGGCACGATCTTGCCGGTCTCACCCACGTACTGACGCAGCAGTTCAAGGTTCTTGTAGTCGATCTCGCTGCCCGGAGAATCCAGACGCGCGAACTTCTTGCGACCAAAACGCCTGCTCATACCCGCTCCTCCGCGACCTGCGCGTCAGCGCCCGAATCGTCGTTGCCCGCATTGTCGGCGCCCGAGTTGTCGTCGTCCGAGCTGCGGGACGCCTGCTCCTGCCCGCGCCGCTGTTCGCGCTCGCGGTCTTTCTCTTGCTCACGCAGCTCTTCTTCGTAGATGCGCGAACTGCCTTCCGGCGGACCCTTGCGGCTGATGATCAGATTGCGGATTACCGCGTCATTGAAGCGGAACGCGTTTTCCAGCTCCTTGAGCGTGGGCTGATCAACCTCGATGTTCATCAGCACGTAGTGTGCCTTGTGCACCTTGTTGATCAGGTACGCGAGCTGGCGCCGGCCCCAGTCTTCCTTGCGGTGGACCTGTCCGCCGCTGCGCTGAATCAGTGACTCGTAGCGCTCGACCATGCCCGGGACCTGATCGCTCTGGTCCGGGTGCACGAGAAACACGACCTCGTAGTGCCGCATGCCGATTGTCTCCTTGTGGTGTATCCGCCTCCGCACGGCGACCGTGTCTCGGCAGACAACGGCGGGCGTGAGGCAAGGTCCTTTGCGCCGAAGCGGGCTTCGGTCGAAAGGGGGAGGCGGATTCTAGGTGCGTGTGGCGGGCTATGCAACTCGATTGCCGCCCAACGCATGGCCGTCTAACGGATGGCCGTCTAACGGATGGCCGTCTCACGGAGGCCGTCCAACGGATTGCCGCCCGAAGCCCCCTCGCGCTGACGCAGCGCCTCGAACAGCAGGATTCCGGTCGCCACCGAAACATTCAGACTCGACACCGATCCCACCATGGGAATGGCGAGCACGTGATCGCAGCGTTTGCGGGTGAGTTCGCGCATGCCGGCGCCTTCGGCGCCGACGACGATCGCCGCATTCACCGACAGATCAGCATGGTGATGGGCCATGGTGGCTGCGCCGTCTGCGCCGAACACCCAAACCCCCTCGGCTTTCAGCCATTCGATCCGTCGCGCCAGGTTCGCCACCTCGACGATGAACAGATCGTCCGCCGCCCCGGCCGCCGTCTTCAGCGCGACTGCGTTCAAGGGCGCGCTGTTGCGTCGCGGCACCAGCACGGCATGAACGCCCGCGGCATTCGCGCTGCGCAGGCAGGCGCCGAGATTGCGTGGGTCGGTGATGCCGTCCAGGATCAGCAACAACAGCGGTCTAGGGAGACTCGGCCAGCGCAGCTCGAGCTCGGCCTCACCCGCCAGCGCCCGTTCATGGCAGTCCGCCAGAACGCCCTGGTGACTGCCGTCGACTCGGCCATCCAGCCAGCCGCGTTCGACGAACTCGAGCCGAACGCCAGTGGCGCGAGCCTGTTCAACCAGCTCGGCCATGCGTGCGTCACGCCGACCCGCCTGGATATGCACCACGCGCACCCGCTCCGGTGTCGCGCGCAGCAGCGCCAGAACCGAATTGATGCCGAACACCTGACTCATCGCGACCGGCGCCGACCGCTGCCGGCGCCCTCGATCAGTTCCAGATCGATGCGTCCGACCGCGGGCTGAACATCGACCACGCGCACGCGCAGACGATCGCCGAGACCAAAGCGCCTGCCGGATCTATCCCCCACCAGGCTCATGCCCGCCGCCGCGTAGCGAAAATAGTCCGACCCGAGGCCCGAGACATGCAGCAGGCCCTGGACGTAGTAGCCCGTCAATTCCACGAACAGGCCGAAATCAGTGACGCCCATGACGACGCCTTCGAATACCTCGCCAGTGCGTTCCGCCACATGCTCGCACTTGAGCCAGCCCTCCCCGCCCCAGGCCACCGCCTCCGCGCGCCGCTCGGCCGCCGAGATGTGCGCTCCAGTTGCCAGCAGCCAGTCGTCACTCATGCCGGCGTCGGCGTCGGCCAGCAGCGCCTTGATCGCGCGATGCACCACCAGGTCGGCATAGCGGCGGATGGGGGACGTGAAGTGCATGTAGCGCTCCAGAGCCAACCCAAAGTGACCCTTGTTCACCGGGCTGTAGACCGCCTGGGTCATCGTGCGCAGCGCCAGCATCTCGTAAATGAACCGATCCGGTCGGCTGCCAAGCGCAGTGAGCGCAGCATGCACCACCTGCGGCGTGAGGTCGCCGCGATCGAGCCGGACGCCGGCGTAGGCCAGCGCCTGGCGCAACTGTTCGGCACGATCCGCATCCGGTGGCTCATGCACACGGTACATGCCGGAGCGACCGGCGGACTCAAGTAGCTGTGCCGCGCAGACATTGGCGGCGATCATCGCTTCCTCAATCAGGCGATGGGCGTCGAGCCGGGTCACTGGATGCACAGCGGCGATGTGTCCATCCACCAGTTCCAGCACGGCCTCGTGGGTATCGAAATCGAGCGCACCGCGCTGCTCGCGCGCACCGCGTAGGGCCAGATAGACGTCGTTCAGCGAGCGCAGCGAGGCCTGCACCTCCGGCTCGACATCCAGCGCGCCGGCCTCGAGAAAGCCCTGCACGCGGGTGTAGGTCAGCCGCTGCCAGGACCTAATCACGGCCTCATGAAACTCATATCCGGTGACCGCGCCGCGCGCGGACACCCGCATCTCACACACGAGCGCCAGTCGGTGCTCGCGCGGTCGCAGCGAGCACAGCTCGTTCGACAGCGCCTCCGGCAGCATGGGCACCACTCGGTCCGGCAGGTACACCGAAGTGCCTCGTTCCCAGGCGGTCGCGTCGAGGGCGCCGCCTGCCTTCACGTAGTGCGCCACGTCGGCGATCGCAACAACCAGCCGCCAGCCGCCGCCTCGGCGAGGTTCAGCGAACACGGCATCGTCAAAATCGCGCGCAGTCTCGCCGTCAATGGTGACCAGGGGCAGCGCAACGAGATCGCGGCGCTCGCGATGGCGCCAGGGCTGCACCGTGCGCGGCAGTCGCTCAGCCGCGCGCGTTGCCGCAGCGGACCAGGTGACCGGCACGCCGTGACTGGCCAGCAGCGTTTCGGCCGCGTGCGCAGCGCCCGAGCGGGCGGAAATCACTGCGACCACTTCACCCGTCAATCCCGACCGGTCTTCCCCGGTAATCCGCACCGAGACCGTGTTGCCGTGCTGCGCGCCCGCCGGCGGCGCGTCGAGGGCGATACGGCCGCGGTAATCGGGCGACAGCGACTCGACCAGCGCGTGACGTCCGCGCACGTGCAGCTCGCCAATCAGCGGCACCGGCGAGCGGGCCAGCACCCGAATCACGTCAACACGATCGCCATCGACCCAGGCCTCGACTCGATCGCCGGCGCGCAGACGCTGGCCCCGCTGGCGGGGCAGGAGAACGCCTTCGAAGGCAAGATCGCGGCCACGAGCCTCGAGCGTAGCCACCTGCGCCACACGATCACGCGCCCGCACGTCCTGCAGGTGCAGACATCCCGAGGCATCCTGCAGCAGCTCACCATTGCGCAGCATGCCCCGCACCAGCAGACGCAGCGCCTTCCGAGCGAGCGGTTCGTCGCTGCCGGTGCGCGCCTGCAGGTCGCGCAGCGTGCCGGGGCCGTTGCGTTGCAGCTCATCAGCCAGCGCGCTGGCGGTCAGGCGGACGTGTCGATCCCGGTGTGGCCGCGGCATGGCGGTACCCGTACTGCAGGGGTGGCGCGAGTCTGGCACCGGGCCGGGACATTGACCAGCGCGCGGACGTCCGCGATACCCGGAGGTTCCGCAGCGGGCTGAAGGCCGCGGGGCCAAAAGGAAGCTGCGTGAAGTTGACAGCGCGCGGACCGGTTCAGTATCTTTCGCGGCCCGCTCGGCGCTGCCGCAGCGGCAACCGCTTCGGGCCGAGGTGGTGAAATTGGTAGACACGCCAGCTTCAGGTGCTGGTGGGGGAAACCCCGTGAAGGTTCAAGTCCTTTCCTCGGCACCACTCTCCATTTGCTGCTCTCATGTTCCAACTGCCCCAACCGCATCTGCACCGGAGGGTGATCGACCATGAGCGGTGACTGCTTGCGGCCATCCCGCCACCTGTTCGCGCCTCTTCTCTCCTGCCTGCTGGTGCTGACCACGCTGGCCCTGCCGCACGTTGCCAACGCCAACAGCGGTCTGGAGAGCGCGCGTCGCAGTCTGGCGAACGCGAAAGTCAGCGACACCGACCGGGCGACCGCCAGCGCCCTGCTGGATGCGGCGGCCGACCACGAAGCCGCCGCCAGCGAACTGACGCGAGAGATCGCGACGCTGCGCGCCGAGGCCACCCGCCAGCCCGCGCGGATGGCTGAACTGCAGCGCGCGCTGGCGCGCGACGACAGCGAGGCTTTGGCCGACTGGGCCGCGCGCCTGCCGCGCAACGCCGATGCCGAGACGCTGGAGCGCCTGCTGCAGCAGGAGCGCTCGATCATCGAAGGCCTCGCTGCGGACATTTCCGCAACCGGTGCAACGCTGGCCGAAGTGTTGTCAGGCCCCGCACAAACCGCGACCGACATTGCCGAGCTCGGACAGCGGGCCGACGATCTGGCCGAGCCGGTCGTGGCAGCCGAGGGCGAGAACCCTGCGCTGCCGGCCGTGCGGCGCGCGGCCCGAGCCAGCGAACTGCGCCGGGTGCGGGCCGAAATCGAACTGCGCCGGCTGCAGCAGGATACGGCCATCGCCCGCCAGCAACTGCTGGAACTGACCATCGCCGAGCTGAAGGATCGGCAGGCCCTCCACGTCGCGCGCACGGAGCGGCTGCAGTACGAAATCGCGGACCTCGGCCGCCGTGCGATCGAAACGCTGGTGGCGCGACTGGCCGCCGCACGGGCGGACGTGGCGCCGGAAAGCGGCATGCTGGACGTGCTGCTGACCCGCAACGAGACCCTGGGCGCAGAGCTGATCGCCGAGAACGAGGCGCTGGTGGCCGATCGAAATGCCTTGGTCGCGCACGAGGCCGCGCGCGAACTGGGCGCCGCGGCACTGCGCGAGAGCCGGGCCCGGCTCGAACTTGGCACGCGCAACGATGAGGTCGGTCGCTGGCTCTGGAGCGAACGCCGCCGCATTCCCAGCGAAACGGCCCTGCAGGACCAACTGGACGAGGCGCGCGACGCGCTGGCAACGGTGCGGCTGCGCCTGTTCGGGCTGGGCGAGGACATCCGCCAGCTGATGAACGTGCCGCTCGCAACCGAACGCACGCTCGCCGAATACGCGGCTCTGTCGGAAGACGGGGACGAGACCCTGCCGGAACCGAGCGAAGTCGAGCCGATGCTGCGCGATCGCGCCGCGCTGCTCGGGCTGCTGAAGCCGCTTCTGGAGCGCCGGCTGATGGCGCTGGAACAGGGCGAACAGGCCCTATCAGAACGGGCGGACACCGCCCGCGACCTGCGCGCGCTGCTGGATCGACATCTACTCTGGATTGCCAGCCACTCGGCAATCGATGCCGACTGGCTGGCCCGCATCCCCGTCGGGCTCGCTGACCTGCTGAAGCCCTCGCGCTATCTCACCAGCTGGACGCTGGTGCTGCTCGAACTTGCCCAGCATCCCGTGCGCTGGGGCCTCGGGCTGGTCGCGCTGCTGGCGTTGCTGGACTTGCGCCGACGGGCGCCCGCGCGCATTGCCGCCGAAGCCACCGTCACGCGCGACCCAACGCTGGACACCTATCTGGCCACCGCGCGAAGCCTGCTCTGGACCGTGCTGGCGGCACTGCCGATGCCCGCCGTACTCGCCTGGGTCGGTGCTCTGCTGCACGCGGCCGGCGAACCGGGCCGGTTTACCGATTCTCTGGGGCTCGCGCTTCTCGCCCTGGTCCCAGTGACCGCCGGCATCACGCTGCTGCACGCGACGGCCATGGAACGGGGCCTCGGCCACGCGCACTTTCGCTGGGTGCGGCCGCGGCGCCAGGCGTTGCGCGCCGTGGTGGTGCCGATCGCGGCCATCGTGCTGCCCGCCTGCCTGCTGACGCGGCTGGCCTTCAATCGCAATCTGGAGCTATCGAACGACGTCGAGGCGCGCATCGCCATCGTTACCGCCGCGCTCGCCATGGCCTGGGCGCTCTGGTACGCCCTGGCACCCCATCGAGTCTGGAACGTGCGCGGCCAGATTATGGAACCCTCGCGGTTACGCGCGCTGTTGCGGGTGGCACTGCCCGCCGGACTCGCGGTCATCGCCGCCCTGGCGCTGACGGGCTATGTCTACT
Source organism: uncultured Pseudomonadales bacterium (assembly GCA_964628545.1). Taxonomy (GTDB): domain Bacteria; phylum Pseudomonadota; class Gammaproteobacteria; order Pseudomonadales; family Azotimanducaceae; genus UBA7803. Next base: position 11,878 of record CAZVMA010000017.1, read on the forward strand.
CTGCGGGCCTGCTGCTGCAGGCTGTGCTGGCCACCTTCACCATGGTGGTGGTGCTGGTCATCACCTTCGGGCTGGTGGGCCGCTGGCTGGTGCTGGGCGAGAAACGCCTCCGGTTGAAGCGACGGGTGGAACAGCTGTCGGGCGAACTATCCGCAGCCGAGCCGACGGCGAGCGTTCCCGCCGGCGCCGCAGACAGCTCCGAGTCCGAGATCACCATCCTCACCATCAATCGGCAGACCGGGCGCCTGCTGCGCGCCCTGCGTCTCACCGTGTACGCGGCCGGCATTCTGTGGGTGTGGGTCGATTTGCTGCCGGCCTTTGCCCGGCTGGACGAGATCGCGCTCTGGACGCTGCAGGAAACCGGCCCGGACGGCGCGCTGATGGACGTCCCGGTGACGCTGATGGCATTGCTGCTGGGGCTTTTGGTGCTGACCCTGACCGTGGTGGGCGCCCGCAACCTGCCCGGGCTCGTCGAAATTATCCTGATGTCGCGCACCCATATCGATGCGCCGACCCGCTACGCGATCACCAGCCTGCTGCGCTACGGCATCGTCATCGCTGGCGCACTGGTCGGCCTCGGGATGCTGGGTATGCGCTGGTCCCAGCTGCAATGGCTGGCCGCGGCGCTGACCGTCGGCCTCGGCTTCGGCCTGCAGGAGA
>CAZVMA010000017.1:12547-16892 GCA_964628545.1 uncultured Pseudomonadales bacterium
TGCTCCGATCATCAGGGCGAGCCGGCTACCGGAGACCGTCAAGTCTCGGGTCCTCGGCCTCTTCGATGACGAAGCGGAACTCCGGGACCGGCGCGCCGGCGCCGTAGTTGAACATCGCGAGCGGCGCCAGAATGTGGTTGCGCACGGACCGCGCAACGGCCTTGCAGTCGGCCTGCAGGAGGTCTTCGCCAACTTCGTTTCCGGCCTGATCCTGCTGTTCGAGCGCCCGTTCCGGGTTGGCGACGTGATCACCGTGGGCGAGCTCTCGGGTCGGGTTACCCGCATCCGCACTCGCGCAACCACGGTCGTCGATTTCGAGAACAAGGAAATCGTCATCCCGAACAAGAGCTTCATCACCGGCCAGCTGGTGAACTGGACGCTCAGCGACACCACGACACGCGTCACGATCAGGGTCGGCGTCGACTACGGCACCGCGCCGAAACGGGTGCTGGAACTGCTGATGCAGGCGGCGCAAGAGCATCCCCTGGTGATGGCAGAGCCGGCGCCGCAGAGCTGGTTCATGGCGTTCGGCGCGAACTCGATCGACTTCGAGCTGCGCGTCTTCGTGGCCAATCTAGACCATCGTCTGGTCGTGCAGAACGACCTGAACATCCGCATTGCCGGGCTGTTCGAGGAGCACGCCATCAACATGGCCTACCCGCAGCTTGACGTGCACATCCGCGACATGCCGAAACCGTGACGGGCCTGTTTGGGCGCGGGCGGCTGAGCCGAACGCCGACGCACCAACGCGCGCTTCAGCGCTTGCGCACCACCAGCGAGCCGATCGAATAGCCAGCACCGAACGAGCAGATCACGCCGTGGTCGCCGGGCGCCAGATCCTCGTGGTGCCGACAGAAGGCGATGATCGAGCCCGCTGATGCCGTGTTCGCGAATTCGTCCAGCACGATGGGCGCCTCATCCGGTGAGGCATCCCGACCGAGCAGCCGGCGGGTGATCAGCTGATTCATGTTGATGTTGGCCTGGTGCAGCCACCAGCGACGGATATCGGCGACCGCAAGACCGAGTCGCGCCACATGCGCTTCCAGATGCTCGGCAGCCATGGGACAGACTTCCTTGAACACCTTGCGGCCGTTCTGATGAAACAGATTGGCGGGGCCGAACGGGTCGGTGTCCTCGGCGCGCGACACATAGCCGAAGTTCGAGCGGATGTTGTTCGAGTAGAGCGTCATCGCCCGCGTGCCGAGCACCTCGTAGCTGTGCGCGGCAACGCAGGTATCAGCACGCTCAAGGACCACCGCGGTGCTGACGTCACCGAAAATGAAGTGGCTGTCCCGGTCGCAGTAATTCACCTGCGGCGAGGTGAGCTCCGGGTTGATCACCAGCACGCCGCGGGCTGATCCGGCCTTCAGCGCGTCAACGCCGCGCTGCAGGGCGAACGTTGCCGCCGAGCAGGCCACCAGCATGTCGAAACCGAAACCCTCGATGCCCAGCGCGTGCTGCACTTCGATGGCGATGGCCGGGTAGGCCCTCTCGGTGTAGGCGCAGGACACAATGACCATGTCGATGTCGGCCGCAGTTTTGCCGGCCTGTTCCAGCGCAATGCGCGCGGCAGCCAACGCCATGTCCGCCTGATGCGAGCACTCGTCCTCGCCGCGCGGCACCAGTCGCGGACGCATGCGGGCAGGGTCCAGCGTACCGGTCTTGTCGTAGGCATAGCGGCTTTTGATGCCCGAGGCCTTCTCGATGAACTCGGCGCTGGAATGGGGCTGCGCCTCGATCGTGCCGGCCGCGATATCGGCGGCATTCCTGGCGTTGAACTGGTCGACCCACGCGTTGTAGCTGTCGACCAGCTCTTCGTTGGTGATGCTGTGCGGCGGGTGCCAAAGACCCGCACCACTAATGACGACGGATGCACTCACTCGGCCACTCCTTCAGGGCACCGGGGCATAACCTCCGGTCACGCCCTTGGTGAAGACGCCGACGGCGTCGTGGGCGTGCAGGCTCTCGTGATGCTCGATGCGCACCCAGAAATCGGCCAAGCGCGCGTCGGTGCCAAGACCCAGCTTCAGTCGGCGACCGGCGTCTTCGATAAACATCAGATTCTGGCCGTTCAGCCGAGCGAATTCCTGTTCATCTTCGCGCTTGACTGCGGTCTGAACTGGCGTCTTCAGAATGCCTTCGATCCGGTCGACGAGATCGGTAATGGGGAAATCCTCGAGACCATCGGCGAGGCGTGCCAGCACCCAGGCATGACTGCGCTGGCTATGGGGCGTGGCGACGATACCCTGAGACGTGCCGAGCCAAGCCTTGACCTCGCTGGCACGCACCGAAGCGGCGCCCTGAAAGTCGGTTTCAAACTGGTTCTGAATGAGCTGCCGCGCCAGTGCGGCCGACTGTGGGCAGGTGGAGGAATACTGCACGCCGATCTTCAGTTCGAGATTGATTTCGCCGCGCGCGAGCGTGCCCTTGATGGTCACGGGATAGGCGTTCCAGCCCGAGTTGTCGCTGACCAGCGCCGGGCGGCGCAGGAAGTAGTCGAAGTCGAACTGGATGAAGACCTGCGTGCTGAGGTCTCGGTGGCTTTCCAGCACGCTGGCCAGCATCAGCTTCAACCCGGCCGGCGACAGCGCCCGGGTTTCGGCGTGCTCGTCCAGAATGAGGTACAGGCGGGACATGTGAATGCCCTTCGCCAGTTCATCGGCCAGATCGACATAGATCTGCACCCGAGTTTGCGCCTGCCGGGCCGCACGCCCGTCGCGCACCAGCAGCGGCTGATGGATGCCTGCCATGCCCACCCAGTCGAGCGCTGCATGGGGTTGCTGCAGCCCCATGCTGGAGACATCGGGCATCTCGTTGACGGCAATCAGTTCGGGCTTGTTCATCAGGTGCTCCGCGGCAGACCTCGCGCGCGCAATCCGGCCGACGATTGTAGCCAAAGGTTTCGGGGGCACACTAGCACTGCGGGTGCACGCGGTCCTCGCCGCTTCGTCGCCGGTTGAGGCGCCAGCACAGAACCAAGTCCGGGAGCGTGGTCGGGCGTCAGTCCCTCAGCAACTCGCGTTCTGCGTCGGTCAGCTGCCGGGCTTCCTCCTGCAGTAGCACCGGAATGCCGTCTCGCACCGGATACGAGAGTCCGCTCGCGCGACACCAGAGTTCGTCCGTATCGCGCCGATAGGTCAGGCTGGCCTTGGTGACCGGACAGACCAGAATGCCAAGCAGCCTGGGTTCGATGGGCATGGCCGCTAATCAGAGCGCGAACGGATCGCGCAGCACGATCGTCTCGTCGCGGTCGGGGCCGGTCGAGATGATGTCGATGGAGGCCCCTACCGTTTCCTCGATGCGGGCAATGTAGCGCTGCGCATTCAGCGGCAGGTCGGCAACCCGCCGAGCGCCGAGCGTGCTTTCGCTCCAGCCCGGAAGTTCTTCGTAGATCGGGCGGATCTCGGCGTAGTACTCGTTCGCGAAACCGGCGATGCCCTGCGGGCCGCCCGGCGTCTCGTAATCGACACAGACCCGGATCGTCTCCAGGCCGTCGAGGACATCCAGCTTGGTCAGGCACAGTCCGGAAATGCTGTTGATTTGCACCGACTGACGCAGCGCCACCGCATCGAACCAGCCGCAGCGGCGGGGACGACCCGTCGTTGAACCGAATTCGTGGCCGCGCGACGCCAGGCGCGCACCGATATCGTCGAACAGCTCGGTGGGAAACGGGCCGGACCCCACGCGCGTGGAGTACGCCTTGGTGATGCCCAAGATGTAATCGAGGTAGCGCGGTCCGAAACCGCTGCCCACCGCCGTACCCCCGGCGGTGGTGTTGGAGGAGGTCACGAACGGGTACGTACCCAGATCGATGTCGAGCAGTGCGCCCTGAGCGCCCTCGAACAGAATGTTGGCGCCAGCTTCGCGCAACCGGTGCAGGATGGCGACAACGTCCGCAATCATCGGCCGCAACTGCTCGGCAGCGGCCGCGCACTGGTCGAGAGTGGTCTGATAATCGACCGGATCGGTCTTGAAATAGTGGGTGAGCACGAAGTTATGGTAATCCATGACTTCCGCCAGCCGCGCCGCGAAGTCGTTCCAGTAGAAAAAATCACCCAGCCTGACGCCGCGCCGCGCCACCTTGTCCTCGTATGCGGGGCCGATGCCGCGCCCCGTGGTGCCGATCTTCTGGCTGCCGCGCGCGGCCTCGCGCGCGAGGTCAAGCCGGGCGTGGTACGGCAGGATGAGGGGGCAGGCGGGGCTGATGCGCAACCGCTCGCGGACCGGCACGCCGCGGGCCTCCAGGCCGTCGATTTCCTTCAGCAGGGCATGCGGCTCAAGCACCACCCCGTTGCCGATCAGGCACTGCACGCCGGGACGGAGGATGCCGGACGGGATCAGATGC
>CAZVMA010000018.1:0-16740 GCA_964628545.1 uncultured Pseudomonadales bacterium
GAATCGCAGGTCGGTCAGTTTTTCGAGTGCCGGGATGCTGACTTCATAGAGGGCGATTTCCTGCGGTGTCAGTGTGGCTGCCTCGTCTGCTGTCTGCAGACTCAGTTTCTCCAGCAGCAGCTCCTGTGTGACGACGAATGCTCGGGCCCGCAGTACGCCGGCACTCTGCCAGGCGATCAGTTTGAAGTACATGCGGGGGATGGGAATTCCTTTGTACAGCGGATCGAGGCGACGGCGGGCTGTCAGCTGCAGCTTGAGGATTTTGGGGCGGGCAGGATCACGGCGGTCGATGCGGCTGGCGGGGGCGTTGAATACCGGGCCGTTGATAATGCACAGGTTTTCCGCGTCCGTCAGGTGTCTGACAGCCATGGTTTCCAGTCGATTCCAGAGTCCATTCTGCAGTGAGTTTTGATTGAACAGGTGGTGCTGGGGCACGCAGTTGGTGAAGTGGAAGGAATCATCTCCGTTGCGTTTCGCTGCTGCGGGTGTGGTGCCCCATTGCAGATCTTCACGGCGGGTCAGGTGGCCGCGGTCGAAGGGATTGCCGGTACGGTCCTGCGGGCGTCCGGGAATACCGCCAGCGTAGAAGGGGTGATCCAGTTGAGCCTGCGGCAGAACTTCGTCGATTCGCGGATCGCGGATAAAGTCAGTCCCATCGGAATTCTGTTTTCGTTCGCGGGGGCGAATATTGGCGGCTGAGAAGAATGCGAGGGCGCGGTCCTGGTTCATCACCACGCTGTAATTCCAGTATTTGAGTTCTGTGGTGCCATCCTGCAGGGGCAGGGGTCGTCCGAAGCGATTGCCGACAATTTGGGGAAGGGGCAGTCGGCATCCGGCGCCCGGAAAATCGGGTTGATAGCCGTTGCGAAGGTGGTAGCTGGTGCGGTCGATGCGGACGGATTCTGGGGCATCCGGCTGATCATTTGCTGCAGGCGGAGCAGCCGCAGCAGGTGGGGTGTAAAAGTCGGCGTGAGGGGGGCGGAGTTGCAGGTCGAAAGTCAGCGGGACAACGATGGTGGCGCGACCTGCGGCGTGCTGCGTCACGGTGGTGCTGTGTGGTGCGGCCGGACTAAAGGGCGCTGCAGCCTGCGTTTCGGTGAGCGGAGCCGGGCCGGCAGTGGTAACCGCCTGCACCAGCGGGTGTCCGTCGTGGTGAGCAGCCAGCCAGGCAAGAATGCTGCTGATGCGGATTCCCTCGTTGGCGATCCAGTCGATGGCATCATCGCCCATCGACGCTTTCCATGGTCGACCGTTTTTCGCCAGCGGTACGTTGCTTTTGGAGACTCGGGGCACTCCCTGATGGTGCAGGGCCACGACATCCCAGCTGGTATTGAAGACGGGAGAACCTGAGGAACCACCGACGGTGTCGGTCTGGTACCACAGCCATGGTTCATCGGGAGCATACTGCAGCAGGCGATTTTCGCGGACACAGATCTGCTTGGGTTCTCCGCGCGGATGCTGGATGATGGTGAGGTATTCACCGACGAAGGCTTTGCCGGGTTCCGGGTTCAGTGTGAGCCAGCCGAAGTCGGTGAGGGGAGAGCCCTCGGCCGAGCGGGGGCTGACGGCGACGAGTGCGAAGTCGAGGCCCGGGTGAATGATGGGTGGCGGGTCAGAGCGGAGGGAGAATGTGGCGGGCGTCAATTCTCGCCCCGTGATCGCTCGTTCGAAATTGAGTTGCAGAAGGCTGTCGGCGGCGACCTGGGCTGAAGGGAACACGTGCTGATTGGTCAGGAGGACTCCAGGAGCGACGAGGAAGCCGGTGCCGTAGCCGGTAAGCCTGCCTGCACTGCGAATAGTGATCCGACCGACGGGTCGTGCGCGTACAAGTCCGAGTGCCAGGTAGCTGATGTCAGTGAGGTCATTTCCGGCGAGGATTCGTTCCAGCCGCTGGGCGGCGACGGCGGAGTTGCCGGTTGTGCGTGCGACGAGGTCGCGGCGCTGGAATTGCTGAGCGATGTCGACATCAGCAGGGCCGGGGATATCCCGGAGCCGCTGCCGGGACCGTGACAGTTCGCGTGTCAGTGCGTGCAGGTCGCTGCGAGGCTGAACAACGCCGGGTAGGAGTGCCATGGGGACGGGGCCTGGAGGGGTGTGCAGGGGGGGGGCACGGTGATCGCGCCCCCTGCTGTTTTTAAACGCTAGTGGGTCGGGCGGAGCGGTGGCAAGCAGAAATCGGGAAAAGGCGACGGGTTTTCACTGACTGCCGGCGTCGCGGAATTCTTCGCGCGTTGAACTCAGTCGGGCCGCAATTTGGGGCAATTTCCTGCCAAAACGCCGTGAATTATCCCGGCGGAGACAGAACTTTGTTGACTTAAGGGTGATCCTGACTGAGGATTGTGGTCACATGCGGGTATACCAGCTTGTGGTGTTGTGCAGGCCAGGGCTGGATTGTGTTGATGTTTAAGTGTGTCGGGGGATAAGAAATGTCAGGGGGTACTTCCGCAGAGGGCTCAGGCCAGCGTGTTCAGACCGGGGCTGGTGACGCGGCAGCTTTGGCTTCCGATGGGTCGGCGACGCCGTCACCGCCACGGGTGCATCAGTCAGACCGCACGGATCTGTGGTGGGGCTGGGCTTTGGCGGCGTATCTGCTGTGGATTGGTTGTCTGGGCGGAATTCGATTTGTGAACCTGGCATGTGCGTGCCAGGGGAAAACATCCGCCGACTGCACACTTGAGTTGGCCGCGTGGGCCGGCATGCTTGGTGGTTTTGTGCATGCATCGCAGTCGCTGGTTGATTATATGGGCAACCGAACGCTGCATCGATCATGGGCTTTGTGGTATCTGTTGCGGCCTTTGCAGGGTGCGGTTGTGGGAGCAGCCTTCTACATCATCGCGAGGGCGGGATTAATTTCCAACGCCGGTGAAGTGAATGTTTATGGCGTCAGTGCGCTGGGGCTGTTGGGTGGCTGGTTCTCGAAGAACGCAAGTGACAAGATGAAGGAAGTGTTTGAGACATTGTTTGGGAAAGGGGCGGACGCGAGCAGGGCCAACAAGATGTCTGATGACGCAGGGAAGCCGGATGCCACGTCTTCTACAAGTACTCAGTGATGGGTGGAACGGTTTGTCGAATTGGTTTTTGGAGTTCCTGAAGCAGGAGTTTTCTGATGGCGTTACAGGCCGGCCCGTTCCTGAAGTTCTGCGGTAACGAAGGTGGACAATGGCTGGTGTCGGTGCTGGTGATTTGTGATGCTGAGGCACCTGAGTTTTCATTTGCAGTTGACGGACAGGCGGCAGCGTCGGTTGCGGGCAATCTGCTGTATCAGTTTCAGAAGAGTCACTTCTGGGTTTGCCGTTTTGCGGTGCCGCAGACAGGGAAGTCTCAGACCGTGGCGTACCGGGTGCGTTCGGGTACCGCGTCCGCGGGCAGTACGTGGATTGTGCCGGCTGCCGGTGCGATGCCGACGATGGCGTATGGTTCCTGTGCCGGATTTCATTCGGCGCGGGATGCTCAGAGGTACGGTACGGCTCGCAATGAACGCTGGCAGCATCTGTGGCAGCGTCATCAGGATCTGCGTGCAGGGCGGCGTGACCACGTTGAGGAGCAGCCGTATCATTTGCTGTTGCTGGGCGGTGATCAGGTCTATGCGGATTCGATCTGGTCGGATCGCAGGGAGGCATCGGCATTTGTGGAATGGAACGATGCCGGTCAGAACCCGGCCACGAAGTTTGGAAGTTTGATGCAGAATCAGGCGGAGCGGTTCTATCTGGGACTGTATCTGCGGCGGTGGACGGAAAGCGGCCCGAAGGAGGCTTTGGCATCCATTCCGACTGTGATGATGTGGGATGACCACGACATCTTTGACGGTTGGGGGTCATTTCCGCCGGCGAAGCATGGCTGCGAGGTGTATCAGGGAATTTTTCGGACGGCAGCGAAGTATTTTCGACTGTTTCAGCAGCACTGTGTGCGGCCTGCCGAACTGGCCGGGCGATTGTCAGGTCTGGTGGACGGTGAGCAGCACAGTTTCGGCTTTGACTTTGGCAGTTTGGCTTTGGTAGCGCCGGATCTGCGGGGCAGTCGGACGGACCGTCAGATTCTGGGGCGGCAGAATCTGACTGCGGTGCTGGACTGGGTTGATGGTCTGGGATCTTCCGGGCGTGCGGTCCTGCCCAGGCACCTGCTGATGCTGACCAGTCTGCCTGTGATGTATCCGTCGTTTGCGTTGCTTGAGGCGGGGCTTGGTTTCGTCCCGGGGGCTCAGGATCTTGAGGACGACGTGCGGGACCACTGGACCAGTCGTCCGCATCGCGAGGAGCGTTTGCGTCTGGTGCATCGGCTGCTGGCATTTTCTCGCAGGACGGGTTGTCAGGTGACGCTGCTGTCGGGTGATGTGCACGTTGGTGCGGTCAGCACGATTACTCAGTCGGGCGGTCCGCAGTCCGAATCTGTGCAGATTACTCAATTGATCAGTTCGGCCCTGGTGAATGCTCCGCCCCCGGCGTCCGCACTGTTCTTTCTGAACCGAGTGCTGTCGCAGCAGGAGTCGATTGATGATGGAATTCGCGGAGCGATGTCCACATTTCAAAATGGTTCAGAGACATTCGTCGCGCGGCGGAACTGGTTAAGTCTGGAGCCGGACGTCCATGGTCGGATTTGGGCAAAGCTGTTTGTGGAGCAGGAGCGGGATCCGTTGCTGCGAGTGATTCAGGTGCGGGGTGGTGTGTGATGTCAGATGCGGCAGACCAGTTAAAGCAGCAATCATTTGAGGCAGCGGCTGGCGGAATTGCCGGAGCAGCCGGTGCTGCGACCTCGGAGGGTTCGGAGCGTCGCCGGCGGGCGGGCTATGTGATGACAGCCCTGACACTACCGGAGATCGTGGCGGCCGTGCTGGCTTTGGTGCTGTGGTTTGTGCTGTTTGGCGGCGGCAGCTTGCTGGGTGCTGAGGTGTACCGCCTGCAGTTGGCGAAGTCCATCGCCTGGCAGCTGAAGGTCAAGCCAATGCTTGTGTGTCTGTGCTTCTGGACGACGTCGAATCTGGGATTACTGGCCTGTCTGTCATCGTTTTTGGGTGCTGTGGGGTATCGCTGCCGATTTACTCAGGCTTTGAATGCGGACTGCGAAGTGCAGGATGCAACGGAGGATGTGAAGAGTCTGCTGGTGACATCCTATCTGGCGGCGATTATGCGTGGTTTTGGCGTGTACACTCTGTCGCTGGCGGGTTTGCTGCTGGTGGCAACAGACGCAGTGACAGCTCCGGATCAGGTCACCTGCATGCGACTGGCACCCCTGGTGTCGATCGTGGTGGTGGGGCTCGGGGTTCAATCCGGAGACATTTGCGGGTTTGCTGGCGCGGGTACAGAAGCTGCTGCGGACGGATGCACCAACGAAGCCTGAAGGTCCACGGGGAACTTCCGCAGCTGCGGGAAATTCGAATCCCTGAGCAGGAAGTACTGGTGCTGATAGTGCTGAACATCAATTGAAAGGTGGTGTGCCATGTGGTTTTCGGTTGGGTTGTCACTTTGGTGCGTCAGTACGAATTTGGTTTTTGAAACGCAGGAGCAGCCGCTGGTGCTGCAGGTGTCGTCGGAAGTTTATGAATCGACGGACAAGCCTGCGAAGTTGGCTCGGGTGCGGTTTGTGGACAAAACGGGATCTCGGTTGCCGGACGTGCGGATCAACGGGACGACGGTGAATTTGGCGGCGGAATCGGGTGATACTTCGGTAGAGCTGGCTTTTAAAGGGGAAACTCGGGCGATCTGTGATGTGGTCGTGGCAGGCCAGTTGCAGCGTTTTGTAGCGCACGCTGGTCGTCAGTACGTCGTTTCGCTGATTGCGCCGCAGGACGAAGAAAAAAAGGCTGCGGTGGAATTGTCAGTTGAGGTTCTGAGGTTGCGGCTGGAGCTGCTGGATGTGGCGACGGATAAGTGGGCGGAGGCAAAAAAGAAACAGGCCGGTTTGCAGGAGGGGATCGAAAAGCTGCAGCGTGGTCTTGCGGAACAAAGCGTGAAGCACAAGCGGTTAGTCACGATGCAGGAACGGTTGCGTGAGGGTACCGACCAGCGAAAATCAAAAGCTGAGGAGAGCTTCCTGAAGGAACTCGCGCGAGATGTGGCGAACTGTGTGGATGAGATTGCGGACGGTGAGCGGGATCTCAAGTCGATGAGGAAGGATCTGGAGAAGGCGACAGAACGCAGCGAAGCAGCCAGGAAGGCGGTGCATGATCTGCTGCGGGGGTTGACGAAGTCGCAATGAAGCAGTGTCGGGGATCGCGCTGCTGTAACCGTTTGCGCAGCTTACTCAGGAAGTTTGGTCGGGGGCTTCGTTTGGGGATCAGGCCGGAAGCGAGGTGGTTTTGAGTTGCTTTCCACTTGATCATCGGGCAGGTTTTCCCATCGCTGTCGTCGGGTGTGGGGTGAGTGGCGGTTGGCAATTGCTTCGGGGGCTGAGGGCATGTCAGTTTGTCGCAGAATTCTGATCACATGTTCTGCCCTGTGTGTGCTGTCGCCTCTGGCTGTCTCGCAGTCTGCCGGGCAGAAGATTGTGGCGTCATTGCCTCGTGGCACGGCGAGTCTGTTGAAGCGGGAGCAGCGGGAGTTGAGTGCTCCGGAGGGTAAGTCTCGGGGTTTTTCCGTTTCGGTGATTCCGGCAGATGCTCTGGAGCGGCAGGTGCCTTCGGAGAAGGGATCGCGTGGTGACTACGTGGCGATCTTCCAGGATGCCTGTCATTTTCCAGCGGAACCAGGCGGTGCCGGGGGAGGCCTTGTGATCTATGACGGAATGCAACTGGATCTGAGTTCGAATGGCGACTACACGGCAAGTTTTTTTGCAGAAATCCCGCGATCCTGCGTGACGGTTCGACTGCGATTCAGCCTCTGCACAGTGGTTGACGGGGAGTTCGTACCATGTGGGGCGATCATTGTTTCGCCAGTCGTATTGAAATCCAGCAGTCTGCTGTCTTCGCAGTTTGCTGCGGAAACCGTGAGGGTGGAGGTGTCTGGCAATTCGCCAGCCATCCCTAAACTGCTAAAAGAGCATGCTCAGATCACGGTTTCGCGCAGGGGCGTGGCCAGATTCGGCCTGGTGCCCGAACAGGGGGTTTACAGGCTAAGTGCAGTTGCTGAAAGTCAGGACAACTAGCCGACTAGCGTTGCGAAACCCAAACGCCTTCGTCGATGCCGGCCTGCATGAGGGTGTCAAACAACAATCTTGATGCCTCTGCGAAACTCTCTTTTCTTGTGCTGGCGTTGAGAATGACAGTTTCGTCAACTAAGGAGTTTGTCCAAAAACGGCGCAGGTCAACTCTTAGCATTGACTCCTTGACCAGGACATACAGGTCTACATCTCGGACAAATTTCACCTGCAGTCTGGTCGCGACCGACGTGCACCGGTCAGAGATGCTCTTGAGACTTTTTTGCCTGGTCTCGATGTTTGAGTCATGAAACGCATCTGTGATCAGTACAGTCTCCCTCAGCCGCACGATGTCGGTTGACATTTCTGAAATCTCCAGTCAGACGCTCGTGAAATTCCGGAAAATCCGAATGATCGATTCGGTCGGCTCTCGATACTAAGGGAGGGGCGGGTGCATTGCAACCCATGCAGGGAGGCAGGGGAATGTTGCGGCTGTTGATTGCGGCTTTATCCGGTTTTGCATTGGCTTTCGTGGCATTTTGGGTGGGGGTATTGCCACGCACCGTTGCGGAAACGGAGCCACAGCCATCGGGTGCAACGCTCGCGTTTTCTGATGGCAGCGACGAATTGCGCGTAAGCGGCAGGGAAGGGCTGTCGGAGCAGACGAAAAGTCCGTTTCGGTCTGCTTCGTTCAGCAGCATGGTCGCAAGTGCTTCCCCAACTCTTGTGTCTGCGAATGCTGTTTTGGGCTCGATACCGCTGGATGTTAAAGATAAGCTTGACACTCAAAAAACCGTGCTGTTCCTGGTGAGGGTCGGGGAGAATGCTCGGTTGACGCTGGTTTTCGACTCCAAAGCGGAAGGTCTGAAAGCGGTAACAAATCCACCCACAGCGGAGCAGGCAACAGTCAACTTCTCTCAGGAGGGCAAACAAGTTGACATCCTACTACGGGAAGGTTGTACGGAGATAAGCCTTGGGGCCGAGAAAAAGTACTCCGTGAGTCTTGCTCTGTTGACTGGTCCTGCCCGAGCAGAAGTCGTCAATTCAGCGTGGATGCTGCAGACGAAAGTTCTGGAAGGAGACTCACCGAATGCGGTTTCTAACGAGAAAATTCTGCTCAACTCACCTCTGAAATCGACTCTGACTGGGGTGCTTCAGGGCGTCGGGCAGATCATGTTTGAAAGCAAGCCTGCGGAATCCAGCAGTTATGGCATCAAGCAGGAAAGCCTTCCAAAGCTGCGAACCGGTCGAGTCGAAATGCGTTTGACTGGTATTGATCCAAACGTTGTGGTCACTGCAGAGGGGCCAAACGTGTCGCCTGAGTTGAACCTTGGAACGTTACTGGTCAGGACAAAAACTGCAACAAGTGAATTTGCCCCTCAGATTATCGCTGTCTCACAAACACTCGACACTGCCAAGTTACTGACCACACAACGAACAACAGAATGGCTGTACGATGCTGCGACGGGCAGTCAGCGTCCGTTACTGCTGGCCGGTTCAGGGCTGACGATTGCTGCGAAGAGCGGAAAGACAAACAGGACACTACAGGCCCGAGTTGACGGCGTCCCGACAGGCACAGCCACGACGGACGGCTCGTTCAAACTCGATCTGTCAACAGTTGGCGAGCAGGTCATTGATGTGGTGGACACGTGGACTGCCGGAGAGGCTGCATCGCAGCCGGTCCTGGTCAAAGTGCCCAGCAATCAGCTCGACAGGCCTCAGATTCTCTTCTATCGCCAGGGCAGCGGGGCTGAAGTAAAGGCAGCCACTGCGGGCATTACTGCAGTAGGTAAAGAGCTGACTCTGATTGGCCGCACGACTCCCGGCACGCAAATCCAGCTGATACTGCTTGAGCCGCCGATTGCAGCAGCCGGCAGCAGTCAGCCACCAGAGAAGTTTGAGCAGCGCAGCAATGCTGTTTCCGTGCCGGTTCAGGCCTCCGGAATGTGGGAACAGGCGATCGAACTTCCGACAACCAGCAGGGAGACTCGCGTCATCGCTGTGGCTGCAAGTGCGGCCACCCACCAGCTATCGATTGCTGTGCCGGTGGTTCGTGCTGAAGGTGATGCGACGGCGGTGCAACTGGGTGAGGTAAAGGTGAAGTACACTGCTGCGATCGGCTCAACTGGTCCAGGCGTTCCAACGGACAGAGATGCAGCCGGAAAACTGGTAGGGGCCTCATCGGCCAAACTCACATTTTCGAACTGTGTGGGCCTTGCAAATGGTGATGTTGTCCGAGTCCGGCGGGGGGGCGATGAGCTGGCTGTAAGCAGTGGAAGAAACCTCAATGGCAATTCGTCATTCGACATCACGGTTGAAGGGTTGAAACCGGATATGAATCGGCTGATGGTCTCGATTGAGCGTGGCAGCAGTCGCAGTGCGGAAAAAGAAGTTGAGATTGTCTCTGTGACACAGGGACCTTATGTAGAGGCGGTGGAGCCGCTGAATTTCGGCCTGGCTCCCGGCGTCACCAGCCTCAGGTTGAAATTCGCCGCAAACAGTCCCCTTGAGAAATCCAGCGCAGAAGAAAAACGCAATTACGTGCTGGTCAGCAATCGTGGGAAAGGAAAGGCAGTACCACCGGAGGAGGCGAGGCTGCTGGGACCACGCGAGGTGCTGCTGGAGTTCAGAAAATCGGATGGTTCCACCAGTATTGCTGCCGATGAATATGAGTTACGGATCAATGCAAATCCGTCAAATCCCTCGGCGATTTTCGGAATTCCGGCAGATTCTAAGTTAAAGGGCCTCCGGGACGAACTCGGTCTGCGACTGGATTCCAACGGGCTGGAGGGTGGTGGCGAAGGCGAGGATGTCAGCGTCCAGTTGGGCGACGCCAGCGGCGGGTCAGGTAGTCCGGCGGGTGGCGTGAATGCTGGGTTGCCTCTGCGGCAGCAACTGGCCTTGCCGTTGGTTACGGCCGAGCAGCCGGATTTGCTGACGCAGCGTGTTGGGCTGCCTGACACAACTGGCCGACCGGTGGATTATCCGGAATTTACGAACCCTCGTCCTGCCACCGAAGGTTTCAATCCGTCGGACAAAGTCGTCACCCGAGTCGCTCGGTTGTATTTCTTCCGCGACGGTCATCGCGTGGCTCAGATCATCAATCGCCGAGCTAAGTCCCATAACGCTCAGAGCGCCACGATGGCACGACAACTGGCTGACAAAGCTCGCTTGTTTGCCGAGCAGACGACGGACCGCCGTCGGGCAGCGGAGCGGCAGGCCGTTGATTCCGCGGCGTACTCCCGCGAGGCTGAAAATCGGCTGGCTCGCTACCAGTCGGAGCTGGTTGAGGCCAGTGCTGCAGCGTCCCAGGGGCGTGCGGACGTGGAGTCACTGCAGGTGCAGATCAAGCCGCTTGAGGCGGAGGCGGCCAATGCGGCATCAATCCCGCCAGGAAAGTACGCTGGTGACACTCGGACGCCGCAGGAACGACTGAAGGCAGCCAGGCAGGAACTTGCGGAAAAGCAGGAACTGCTGAGCCAGTCTGAGCAGAAAGTGGCCACATTGACGGATTATTCCAAAGCGACGTTAAGTGCGCTGGAAGCGTTGCGAGAGCGGGAGCTGCAGCAGCGGGAGACGATGAATCGGGAGCAGGCGGCCGACGACCGGGCAGCCGACCATCAGTTTCGACTCGAGCTGCAGGCTGCCACCACGGATCCGGACACGTACGTGGAGGGAAATCCGGCAGGTTTGGATCCGGTGGCTCAGCTGACTATTTCCGTCATTGGTGAAGGATTGCTGCAGCTTCGCGGTCCGTCGAAGGGCGTGAATATCGTGCAGTCGATGATCAATGAGATTGACGCCCCGACGGGGCAGGTTCGAGTGGGAATTCATACAGTTCAGATCAACGGAGAGAACGGTCAGGATATGGAGCAGGTGGCGGCAAGGATTCAGCGTTACACCGACCACTCCCGTTTTCTGACATCTCAGTCCGGCCAGATGCTGCGGAATGCGGTGGCGTTTGTTGCCAGCCGAAAGGCGCAGGAGTTTGGCTATCTGGGGCAAATGCATCATGACGGTGCAGTGGTTTCGCCGGTTCCGGCTGTTCCGGGCAGCTGCCCCCCGGAGACGCAGGATTTCCGCCGGTATCAGGATGCGTTTTTTGGCGCGGAATTCATGCAGCAGCTGCGGCAGATGGACTCCGAGTTGACTCGTCCGGGCAACAAGCTGCTGAGTCTGAATTCGATGGATACTACCAGTCTGGCGTCGAGCCTGTTTTTGACAGCGCTTGCCAGCAACGAGACGCGGCGCGAGATTCTGCAGGTGTTTCAGCAGCAGACGATGGTGAAGCTGCCAGCGGATGAATTTGAGTATTTCAATGCATCGAATACTCAAAAATGGTATCACTTCCGCAAATTCACACTGCTTGCTGAGAATGCTCGCTTTGTGTCACTGCGAGGCTATCTGGACGGCGAAATTGCGGGCGATCAAACACTCAATCCGGTGCAGCGGGAATTTATCAAGCTGGCACAGATTCTGAAGAGCCGACTTGTAAACGAAGTGGAGTTGAAGCAGAGGGTAATTGAACGTGCGTTGATTGAGGAGCGAGTTGGATCAAACTACAGAAAGCAGCAGCAAGATGCCGCAAGATTTGAACAGCTAGCAAATGAGGAAGCCAAGGCCCAACAGACCCTTTTGCAGCAAAATATTACTAACGTACTGCAAGTCGCTGTGTCACTGTCGGGTGCAAAATCTTTAGAGGAATCTACGCTGCTCAAGGCCAATGAAGCCGCATTCAGAAGGGTAACTCCGACCGTATCCCTGGCGAGTGGCATTGTCTCAGAACAGAACCCCGACAACGACCCAGGACAAGCTCATGGGCTTTCCCAGTTGCTGGGAGTTGGTGCGGATGCAAAGTTTGACAGCGAAGCAGAGGTCGAAGCTACAAAAGTAGTTGCGATGTCAGGTGAGACGCCGTGGACAGGCTTGGATAACGGTGACAGTGAGGGATTCTATAAATTGATGTTTTCGAATGCTGAAAGATTGCAGCGAATTGGGATCGCGGCGACGGACAACGAGACGGTGAAGCAGGAACTTAGAAAGTTTCTTGGCGGAGATGGTGTGTGCTTCGTGAACGTCACCTTCGGAGATGGTAGAAAAATCGGCATTGAAGTACGGCGAAACAAAAAAGATGAAAAGTCTTACAGCTACGAAAACAGGTATGAGAATACTGAAAACATAGACGCGTATATTGATTGGCTGGCGGACAGAGCGGCAGAAGTCCAACGAGATCCTTTGACGGCGGGGGCTAAAGTGTTTCTGGACGACTTTAATACGAAATTGGCGGCGGCAAGAGACGTGAATGGAAGTCCACTTGATCCGCTCTTCAGTTTGCTTCTGGGTATTTCGAAAGCTAAGAACGAGAGGCTCGGCGTCATCAGGGTTATCTATGACGAGCGGAATCAGGTGGTTCAAGAGATTGTCAAGTTGCTGAGAGAAGCGGCCACGGCTTCGCTAAGTGGAGATGCCAGGACAGTCTCGGGGAAAATCGAAACTGCGTATGCGAAGTGGTCGGTGGCAAAGTCAAAATTCGCGGATGAACCAACTGTAAAAGGTAGTGAAGTCGAGCGTCGATCCACCAGCGAATTGATTGTTATGGACGAAGCGATCAACTCGCTCCTCACCAGTGACATCCAGTACCAGTTTGCAGTGGCCAGTGCTGAAGCGGCTCGGCGGCCTCTGGATCACAAGAAGTTCCTTGACATGCTGATTGACGAGGCTGAAGAGAAGCAGATTCAGTTGCTGGAAGGTACGAGGGCTCACACTGCAGTGATTGATGACTATGTCAAGCGGATCTGTACTGCACTGGAAGACGACTTCAATACTCAGTTTTACGAACCGGCATTTCGGCGCATCCGGGAGGAAACGTATCATTGCGGTACGGTGAGTTTGGGGCAGATTGAACACACGTCGGTGTTGACCGGCAACCGGCAGTTCGCAAAGGTGCAGCCGCAGGCCACGATGGAGTTTGATTTGCCAAAGCGGCGGATCATGATAGCAGAGGCCATGGCGGCCGCTCAGGCCGGCATGAGCGATTATGGGGCGTTGCTGGGAGATCCAAACTTTCTGGCACTGACCAAGTTGTACAGCGGTCAGCCGACATCAAGTACGTTCTCGGGCGGAGCTGCCGGGTCTCAGGTCAGAGATGTGCTGCCCGGTCTGCCATCTCAGACCGGGGAAAGTGCTGTGATTCAGGCTCAGTCCGGCCAGCCACAATTTCAGTCGCAGCTGGAATCTCTGGTGCCGGATCCTGCCATTTACAAATTTGAGACTGGCACCGGGTATGAGGTCAGACCCGTGATTCAGCCGGATGGACAGAGTGTCCTGTTTGACCTGAATTACATGTACACGACGAACGTGCGTGAACCGGTAGCAGCGGATGAAAAGCATCTAGGGCGAGTAAAACGACATTTTATTGACACTGACGTGCAGGTCGGCAATTATGAGTTGCGGGAGGTCAGTCGGTACAGAGTAGCCTTGAAGGCAGAGCGCTCCGGCCGCGGGGTGCCGCTGCTTGAAAGCATTCCCGGTGCGGGGGCACTGTTCCGGCCGGTGAACGACGGAGAATCCTCCCTGCAGCAAAACATTATCCTTGCTCATTCAGTTATCTATCCGACGTTATTTGACCTGATGGGGCTCCGCTGGGCCCCCGCAGTTGCTGATTTGGACGAGGAAGACATCAAGCTGCAGGAGTTCACTTACCGAAACCGGATGCGCAGCCTGAAGAACGAGGTGTATGATTATTCCAGTTCTCAGGTGGACGAATTCCTCAGAATTCCTCAGTCGGAGCGTCGTCCGGATCTGTATCGCACGCAGGTGCCGATACCTGCGATGCATCCCAATGGCTATTCCGGTCCGGGAAACGGTCAGTATGACTCGATTCTGCAGGAGGGCGACGGGATGTCGCTGCCTGAAGAATCGATACCAGCGGAAGGGGCAGTGGACGGCAGCTCTGTCGATGAGTTCCCGAATCAGAGTTCCGTTGTGCCGCCGGGCGGCTGGGGCAGGCTTCGTGCTGAAACAGCCGGAGTCCGAACCGCCAAAGGAGAAGCTTCGGGGGCGTCTGCAGGAAATTCCGGTCGGGTAAGACTTGAGGATTCGAGGGGTAAGCCGTCGACTGCTCGAAGTGATGCTCGCGTCAGGCCTGTGAGCCGCTCAGTGCAACCAGTCCGCAAGGACGGCATAACATCCCGTCTGAAAAGTCTGGCGACTGGAAAGAGCAGCTATTCGCCCTGAGATTTGGCCGATTGAAGAGCAGTTCATGGCTTTTCGGAGGGTTAAGGTGGGCTGTGGAGGTGAGCCGTGCGAGGTTTATTCCTGCTGCTGATTTTGGTGTTGTGCGATTCAGCTGAGGCACAGTTCCTGCCGCACGTTACTCGGACTCGTCGCGTTTGTGCGATCAGCAGCCTGTATGACTACGAGATCAGTCGGTTGTCGCAGCCTGTTTCGCGGCTGACCTTTCCTGGAGTGCCGGAATTGTCCACAGTGGGAACCGGGTCGTCGGTCGCTGCAGCCGGTGGCGGAACGCCGGTCAGGCTTCGTGTTTTTCCTCTGCGTGATAAGGCTTTGACCAACGGTCACTGCAGCGTTTCAAAGGTTGTGGTGACTGTCGCAGAGAATGGTCGCTGGAGTGTGGACCTGATGGCCGAGCAGAACCCTTTGATTGTGGAGGAGACTCAACGTGCGAAGTTTGCGTTGTTCGCTCAGAATCGCTTCCATTTGACCCTTCGTCCACTGACTGCGGAAGCAGGTTTGGTTCCGGGTGCTGCAGATGCCGTGGCGGCGCCCGCCGTGACGCTGATACGTGTTAAGCCATTTTGGCTGGAGCGTGGAAAGTCAGTTCAGGTGCGGGATGAGGGCGTTGATGAGCGACTGGCGGAGCGTTTTGCAGCGATCAAAGTCATCGCAGTTGACCTAGCGTATCAGTAGTGTGCCCGAGAAGGCAGGGGGAGGCAGGGATGTTGACGAAACCCTCAGGGCTGTGTGCCTGCGTGGCTGTTTTGCTGATGCTGACAGTCGCGGTTGCGGCTGATGATAAAGTACGGGTGCCGCCAGCGGACGAATTGATGGTGATTGATCCGAACGTGGATTCCCGCAATCTGCCGACTCCGGTCTTTCTGCCGGATGGTCGGGGCAACCAGCGAATCGAGATTCCTCCGGTCGTCATTGTGCATCGCTACTACTATTCAGGTGACAGGAGTTTTCAGGGACCCATGCTTCCCGGCGGTCCGACAGTGTTTGTGGTGCACCACCCCCGGACGGGAGAGCAGGTCAGTGTGCAGGGAATGCTGATGCCAGGTTCGCCGCGAATTCGATACACAAAAACGTGTGTTGTTTATGAGTACGCGGACAGGAAAATCAGTCTGGATTTTGGGATTTGCGGTGATGCAGAGCCGCGTCTGGTGATTCAGCAGCACGATCCGATAACGAACCACATTCAGTCGGGCGTGCGGGAGGTTCGGCAAACGACATCCGAGTTTGTCACAGCTTCGGGGTTGACGGAAACGGCTTCCGGAGTGCGTAAACGCGGTAAAGAAACGCTCGTGGGGGTTGGGCAACAGCTAAACACAGCCGGAAACGCCGTATTTGGTCGAGCGGCCCGTCTGTGGGATTCAACAATTGCGGGCGGCCTGACAAAGCCGTCGGCTCAATTTCAGCCAAAAGGCCTGCTCAACGAGGTGGCTCCGCCGAAGGGGCTGGATCTCGAGGGGACCGTTCCGACGAATCGGTAGCAGCTGAGTTCCGGGTAGATTCTGGCTGGTCGAACAGTTTTCCCAGCTGCATCCGTCCGGTGGTGGCAGCATTGTGTGGTCAGGTATTCTCGGGAACTGCCGCAGTTTCCGCCACTCCAGTGTGCTCTGGCCGTTGACCGATAACTTTGGTTAGACTGCAGGGGAGGTCAAACCCAGGGATCGGGAGTGTTGGGCTGTGGGGCATTTTGATTTCTGCGACGCGATGACTCGGCTGTGCGAGGACATCAGCCGGCGGCATCCGGAGTTCGGGCATGTGCAGATGCCGCGAGTGGCGGTGACGTTCGCTCAGGCGCGGTCACCGGTGCACTGGGGGGTGCAGGCCCGGCTGACTCCGCTGCGTTTCGAGGGCGGGCGGACGACGGAGCAGCGGAAGGGGCGGCTGTGGACTGTGCAGAAGGTGCTGCACCGGGGCCAGGAGGCGCTGTATGTGCTGACTTTTCTGCTGCCGCGTTTTTTGAATCTGCCGTTCGATGAGAAGCTGGTGACGGTGTTTCACGAGCTGTATCACATCAGCCCGGATTTTAACGGTGACATCCGGCGATTCGAGGGGGCCTGCTATGTGCATACGGGCAGCCAGAAGAATTATGACCGGCAGATGGGGGTGTTTGCTGAGCAGTACCTGAGGTTGGGGGCTCCGGAGCCGCTGCTGAGTTTTCTGCGGCACGATTTTCGATCGCTGCAGCAGCAGGTCGGAGCGGTGGTGGGGGTGCGAATCAATTTGCCGCGGCTGATCCCGGTGCCGAAGGCAGGTTGAGCGGGGGGGGGGCCACGGAGGTTTTGGCCACGGATGCTTTTTTGCCGGGGATGAACACGGATTCTCACGGATAATCGCAAGGGGGATAGCTCACGCGAAGACGCGAAGAGAAACGCGGGGGTGCCACGGATGTTTTGGGGCCACGGATGAACACGGATTCTCACG
>CAZVMA010000019.1:0-16733 GCA_964628545.1 uncultured Pseudomonadales bacterium
TGGCTCGAGGCCGAGTCGCCCACCGGCGTCTGGCCGGCGGTGACGGGTGCTGCCACCGGCCTGCATCTGACGAGTCTCGGCTTTGGCGGTCAGTGCCACCTGGATCCGTTCGTGGCGCGCACTATTCGCGATACGGCAGCCGATCTCATCTCGCTCAAGGTCGGTATCAACGTGATCAACGGCGATACCATGCGCGAGCGCGTCTTTGTGCCCGCTCTCCACGGTTTTTTCGACACCATTCGCGAGCGCTGTCCGACGATCCCGATGGTGGTGATCTCGCCGATCTACTGCCCCAGCGCTGAAACGTCGCCGGGTCCGACATTTCCCGGTGCAGACGGGCGGTTTCGCACCGAACCTGGGCACGAGCGCCTGCGCGCCGGCTGCCTGACGCTGACACGGGTGCGCACGCTGATTAGCGAGGTCGTTGCTGATCGTCAGGCGCGCGGCGATGCGGCGCTTTTTTACGTCGACGGTCTGGAACTGTTCGGCGCGGCGGATGCGCCGGATCTGCCAGACGACCTGCATCCGAATCCAGCCGGTTACCGGCGCATGGGCGAGCGGTTTGCTTCGGCGCTCAGACGATTGGGTCTCGTGGCGGCGTCGGGCTGAACAGCACCCTCAGCAGCTCGCGCTGCAGGGTGGGATCGCCGGTCATGCCGCGGTGTTCCGCGCAGGACGACACCCAGCTGCCCATTTCGTTGCGACCGCCCGGCCCTGTCCGGGCGCTCATGTCTAATGGACGGCCCGGCTGCAGCACGGGTTCCGAAGCACCGTCCAGCAGCGAGCGACGGGTGACTACCGCATCGCCCGGTTCAAACATCAGGCCGGCATAGTCGACGCCCGCGATCGGCCGCGCGATCTGCCGTACCTGCTCTCGCCCCATCAGCGCCTGACCGTCGGCCTCCAGCAGCAGCCGGCCTAGCGTCGGCGCGCAATCGCCGCCGAAGAGGTGCAGCGGCACACTCGATTCCGACGCGAGCGAGGGTAACGCCGTGATGAACCGGCGCCCGTGCGCGAGCTGCTGCGCGTGGTAGCGTTCCAGAGCGTCCAGATAGCGTCGACCTGACCGTCCGCTGCCGTTTCGGGCGATCACGCGCGCCCGCACGTCGGGCGCAAAGATCGACCAGCCGAACGCGCGCCAGGTTTCCGGGTCGAAGACATCCGCGCGCACGGGGTCGCCGCGTCGATCGATCAGCCAGACGTCATCCGGGTGCGGCATCAGCTGGGTGACGCCGGGGCAGGTGGCCAGCACCTCAGGGTTAATGCGGCGCAAGCCGATTTCCTCGCCGCGCAAATGGGCGACGACCGGCTGCAGGGTGCCGCGATTCGGCGTGCCGATCAGCAGGAGCCGATTGATTGCGTCGGCGCCGCCGGCGCTGCTGCTCTGTGGCCCGGACGTCGCCTCTCTGCCGATGCCGTAATGCTGGTACCAGCGCGCGATCAGGCCGCCGTTGGAGTGTCCGAGCAGGTCGACCCGCAGTGCGGGATCGCCCCGCTCTGCGCGGATGATCGTGATCAGTTCGGCAAGGCCGCGCGCGGCGGTCGCGTTATCGCGGCGCCAATCGTAGAGGTACGGCCAGCAGTCGCGTGGGCCTGGCTCATGGCCGTCGTCGGGACGGCGCAACCGGTAGGCCGCGGTGCCGGTTAACAGCTGCAGCAATCGACCGTAGAAGTCGAAGCCAAGCCCCTGCGTTAGAACACCCGCGAGAAGCGGTTGGTCGGTCGCTGGCTCCAGCGTTTCGGTGTCGAAATCGAGGCCGAGCTCGTCGTAGGTGCCGAACAGTAGTTTCAGGTTCGAGTGCGGCCACATGGGGCGGCCTGTGCGCGGGTCGGCGAGCTCTGTACCGAAAGAGCCGGGAATGAAAACCAGCGGTGGTTGCGTGCGATTACGGGCGCGGTCGACCCAGGCATTGCGTTCGGTGTGATGCGCGCAACCGGCGGCACCGAAGCCGGCGCTGCCCAAACCGATGCCGGTGGCGCGCATGCCCGCCGCAGCGCACAGCGTGCCGGCTCGCGCCAGCAGGGCGCGACGGGAAAGAGCCTTGGATGAGTGCTGCGTCACGCGCAAAGCTTTTGGCCGTGTGGCGGCCGTCCTCGTCATGGGGACGCAAAGGCTAGCGGTAGCAAGCACAGTTCGAACTGCGGAATTGGCGCACCCGGCGCGATTCGAACGCGCGACCCCTGGCTGCGCCCTGGATGCGCCGAAACAGCCTGTTTCCCCGGTCAGCCCTGTCTCGTTTATTCGTTTGCCCTCCGGGTAGTCGCGAGGCCTAACCCTGCAAGTACAAGCGCGTGGCCCGGACTTTCTGTGGTCAAACATGGCCACCGATTAGCCGCTTTCGACCCTGTTCAGTATTGCGCTGCCATCTCTATCGGGTTCCGGCCGGGCGTTTAGGGCTCATGTCTAGAAACTGCCGTATCTGCATGAGTTGAAGGCCCTACTCGTTTCCACCACACTGCCTCGGAATATCGTGAAGGCTCTTTGAGAGATATCCAAGATGCGACGACCCGTACACGTATTCCTCTTCTTGCGTTCCGTGTTGGGTCTCATGGCGGCTTTAACGGCTGCTGGTGCGGAGGCCGACCGATCAGATTACGTGCGTCCTCCCATTCTGCCGCCACCTGCGGACAACCAAGGTTCCCCCGAGCGCGTTGCGCTTGGTCGGCTGCTTTTCTTCGACCCTCGTCTGTCGGGCTCGAACTGGATAAGTTGCGCAACGTGTCACAACCCGGCCTTCGGCTGGTCAGACGGCCTGCCGACCGGCATCGGGGATGGTATGCAGGGCCTGCTGCGCTCGACGCCGACGGTGCTCAATACGGCTTACAATAAATTCCAGTTCTGGGACGGACGTGCACGCTCGTTAGAGGAGCAGGCGCTCGGCCCGATCCTGAACGCTGGCGAAATGCACCAGGATATCGACTCGCTTTTGGCGGAACTCCGATCCATCGGGGAATACGTCCGGCGATTTGCTAACGCCTATCCCGAAGAAGGCATCAGCAAGGAATCCGTCGGCAAGGCAATCGCCGCTTACGAGCGGACACTGGTAACGAACGATGCACCTTTCGACCGTTGGGTGGCTGGCGACGAGTCGGCCATCGACGCGGCTGCGAAACGCGGATTTGCGCTTTTCGAAGACAAGGCCATGTGCAGCGTCTGTCATCACGGTTTCAATTTCCAGGACGATGGTTTCCACAACTTGGGACTCAAGGACTTTGGCATACCAGATCCTGGCCGCTTCGCACAAAAGCCATTAGCCATGCTGCGGGGCGCATTCAAGACCCCGACGCTTCGAGAACTCGCACGGACTGCCCCTTACATGCACAACGGCACCTATGCAACTCTCGAAGAAGTCATCGATCACTACGACCGCGGTGGAGACGACAAGAGCAATCTTTCACCCAACATCCGACCTTTAGGTCTCACTGCGGCGGAGAAGTCCGACCTTATCGCGTTTCTCCAGACGCTCAACAGTACCGTGCCGGTCACCGAGACCGTGCCAGACCTGCCTCACTGAATCCAAAGTAAATCGATGAGGAATCGACCAATGGCCGCGCGCACCGCATTGCTTGTGTCAAGCCTGCTGCTGGCAGCACCTTGCTTCGCTGAAACCCACGTGGTGGATCAGGTCAACAAGACCTTCTTGATGAATGGCGCGCCGATCGCCACCCTCGAAATCAAGAAAGGCGATTCGATCAGCTTCAAGAACGGGGACAACTTCTTCCACAACATCTTCTCGCTGTCTGATCTCACGATATTCGATTTGGGCTCCTACCCCTTTGGCGAGGCCCGCAGTGTGCAATTCGACGAAGTTGGGACCGTAGAGGTTGAATGCGCGATTCACCCCGACATGCACATGATCGTGGAAGTAAAATAAGTTGTCCGCCGGCGTTGTCCGCGCGCTAATCCTAATGGGTCTGATAGCCCTGCAACCGGTATCTTCCTGGGGCGCAGACGATGCGACTGCCGTACGCGCGGCGCTGGCTAAGACCCAGGTCAGGGGTGGAATTGTCTACCGGGCGTATTGCCTGGTCTGTCACGGCGAAATCGGAGACGGCATCTCACGGGCGGCCAAGCTCTATGGCGCAAAGCAGTTGCAGATCCGCAGCAATCTGCCGGTGACGGAATACGAGCGGATCATCCGACATGGCGGCGAGGCGATAGGTCGATCGCCCTACATGCCACCGTGGCAGGATGAACTCTCGCTCGAGCAGGTGAACGACGTGATCAGCTATCTGGCCGTGGTCAACCAGCAAATTGCCCGCGGCAAGGTCGTCTACCAGACCAATTGCACGCTCTGTCATGGCATCAATCACGATGGCCAAGGACGCGTCTCTGTTCTTCACGACCCGAAGCCCTCGGATCTCGTTCACTCCGACAAGAGTGAGGAGTACAAACAAACCATTGTCACGTTGGGTGGCCAAGCGCTCGGGCGTTCGTCAGTGATGCCGCCCTGGGGGCTGCAGCTATCGGCTCAGGAAATCGAAGACGTCGTAAAGTACCTCGGAAGCATCGTGGAGCCGAAGCCATGACTGCGCGGATCCCGTGGATTACGTATTGGATAGCCGGCGGAGCACGTGCAGATGGCTGATATCACGGCCACTTCGCTGCGCTTCGCTGCTCAGGGACTACTCAAGCGCATTCGCAATCCCGGTTTGCGAGCGAAGACTCTGCTGCTATCCACGTTCTTCATCGCCGGCACCATCGCTGCGGGGCTTTTCAGTTCATTCACGCTCTATACCCAGACAACTGCTTTGCAGGCTGCGATGAACGAATCGCAGTCACGCGTCGATAAGGCGTCTGACAGCAGGGCATACCTGATCGACATGATGCGCGCGCAAGCTCAGCTGATTGCCGAGGTCGAGCCGGGCAATATCCGTGCAGCTGCAGTCAATGCGATTCGTTCGCTCTCCCTGATGGATGAGAATATTCAGAAGCTCGAGCACGCCTTGGTCGGCAACGAGAAGGTCTCGATGCTCCAGCAATTGCTGGGAGAATCACGCCCCAAGCTGATGGGCGTGATTGGCAAGGCCCGCCGCAACGATGACCGTGGGGCGCTTGAGCTGAATCGGCAGATGGTAGCGACCCTGACCCAGATCGAAGAACTTTCCAACCAGATCGTACAGGAGGAAAGAGATAACCTGCTCGCAACAACGGCCGGGCAGGTCGAAGCTGGTGTCGAGCGCACCAAGATATTGGCGATGGGCATCGGGCTATTCGCGGCCGCAAGCATGGTGCTCGCGCTGCTGGCAGCCCGAACGCTGGTCAATCCAATTCGTGTTGCCGCTGATACAGCGGAGAAGGTGGCCGCCGGCAATCTGACTGTAGAGGTCTCGACTCGTCGCAGCGATGAACTCGGTCGCATGCTGAATTCCATCGGCGCCATGGTGCATAACCTCGGCACCCTGGTTGGCCAAGTGAAGGATTCCGGCAATCAGCTGGCATCCAGCGCCACAAAGATCGGCGTTGCGACCGAGCAGCAGGAACAGATCAGCCAGCGGTTCGGCGCCGCTGGTAGCCAGAGCGCCGCCTCCGTTCACCAGATTTCGGCAACATCTACTGAGCTTCTTGGAACGATGTCCGAAGTGGCAGCTGGTGTCGACGCTACAGCCAATTTGGCGGATCGTGCCCGCGGCGACATCCAGCAAATGGAACAAACCATGCAATTGCTGGCGACCGCGACCGAATCCGTGTCGGTGAAGCTCGCACTCATATCCGAGCGGGCAACAAACATCGACAAGGTGGTGACTACCATCACCCAAGTCGCGGACCAGACGAACCTGCTTTCACTCAATGCGGCCATCGAAGCCGAGAAAGCGGGAACCTACGGCCTCGGATTCTCCGTAGTGGCGCGGGAAATCCGGCGTCTCGCAGACCAGACTGCGGTTGCCACACTCGACATCGAACAGATCGTCGGAGATATGCGCAGCGCCGTCGCCAGTGGCGAGACCGAAATGGAACGCTTCGATAACCAGGTAACCCGGGGTGTGAGCGAGGCAATACGCCTGAGCGGGCAGCTCGGAGACATCATAGAGGGGGTCGAGACACTGAAGCCGCGTTTCGAGTCCGTCTACGAAGGCATGCAGGCACAGGTGGCGGGTGCTGACCAGATCAAAGACGCCGTCGAGCGGCTGGGCGAGGTGAACCTCATCTCGCGGACTTCGTCCGAAACCCTTCTGACGGTGACTGGGGATCTCCGTACCGCCGTAGATGCACTCGAAGCCGGCATCTCGCAGTTCCACGTCGACGAAGCCTGATTCCGATATTTCACCATCGGCCAGACGCGCACTTGCGCGATAAGTCGACGTGCCGAATGACGGTACAGCAGGAGCTGATACGCCGTCGACCCTCGGCTCATGAACCTGTCAGCCGGGTCCTCAGCTATCAGCGCACAGGAGTTCGGGGGGCCGGCGCGACCAGAGCCAGATCCTTGCGGTCGCGCGGGTTCAACTCGTAATGGTCATCGAATTGCCCGCTCATCCCGAGCATCCGAACGGTCGCCCCAGGTCGCAACCATCGGATTCCCGGCGCGTCGATCGTCGCATCCAGAAACACCAGAAGTTCCCCGGAGCCATCATCTACATAAAGCTTGTAGCCATAGGGCAAATCGTTTTCCAGCGGTCGACTGATCGCGCCCTGCACGCTGACCATTGCGCCCTCAGTCCATTCACCCACTGCACCCGTCGGAATGAGGGTCGGGCCATCGCTGATTCGCTCGATCGACGCCGCGTCCGACACCGACAACACCAGCAGGTTGTATGAGGACGCCAGCGTTCCGGAGACGCGCACCCGGTCGCCCACCTTCAACCGGGGATTCTCGGGCACGCTCACGTAGATCCCCGCAGTGCCATCATTGATCAGGAAGCCCTGATCGTAGCTCCAGGAGGCGTAGGCACCCGATGGACTCATCACCCTTCCGGACAGGACGACCTCACTCCCCGACGTCTCAGCACGCGCCTGCGCGATCGACATCGCAGTCTGCGCCTGAGCCATCAAACCGAGCAGGATCAGCGCAGGTGCCAGAACCCAGAGTCCCATCGCTCGCGCATCGATTTTCATGAGTCGCACCTTATGTATCTGTCGCAATGTCAAGGCCCTCGCATGACAACACGAGGGCCAGCAGGGGCACAAATTTGTCGCAACGCTCGGTCATCACGCCGTAACAAGACGGTTCAATACGACGAGCATTCCGCTTTTGACCCGTGTCGAACATAGGCCCAAGGTCCCTCCGGCCGACAGATGCGCATGTCTGAAGCGAACGTCCACGGCAATGTTCTCAACTTAGTCATGCTGAAATCGCAGGAGCCAAATGAAAAATCCAAATGCCGCACTGCATAGAGCTCTGGACTTGTTGCGCGACCGGCGCCAGCTCCTGGCGATGGCTGCGGCGCTCGGCATTCGGCAGCGTCGCGACGATCGCTGAAGTGTTGAAGGCAGGGAACAGGCGATATATCCCGCAGATTCGTCGTTCGGGCAAAGTACGAGGAAAAGGGCTGGGCTATGGGCCGGGTCGCGGTCGTCGCGGCTGTTCGGCAAAGCCCCTCGACAGTTCACGTGGTTCGCAAGAGCGTCACTGTCCGACTACACAGGAGATTGCCCAGGCGCGATGGAACGCCAGCGGGGTGTGTGAATTCGAAGCAGTCGGCCTTGCGATTGACGGCCTCGCGTCATACCGCGTGATGGTGGCTGACGGACGAAATCGTGCTGCATGAAATGCGCTCATGCGAGCTGCTCGGGTCTTGGTAGGCCAAATCTGCACCACCTACGCACCACCGACGCTCAATGTTCCGATTCCGGACGGGTGCTTGAAGGCTAGGTGATTGATTCTAATGGCGCACCCGGCGCGATTCGAACGCGCGACCCCTGGCTTCGGAGGCCAGTACTCTATCCAACTGAGCTACGGGTGCCTGGACCGCGCCCCGACTGGGCTGCGGCGCGGGGCGGCAATTCTACGGGCAGCGCGTCGCGAAAGTCATCAGCCGCCGCTGGCGGCTTCGGGCGCAGCGGTGTCCGAGGCCAGTTCGCGATCGAGCTGCTGCGAGGTGGCCAGCGTCGAGCCCGCGCGCCCGGCGATCAGCCGGTACGCCACCGGAATCACCAGCAGCGTGAATGCGGCTGCAGCGAGCACGCCGGCGAACACGACGATGCCGATCACGGCTCGGGTTTCCGAGCCGGGCCCACTGCCGAGGATCAACGGCACGCAGCCGGCGGCCGTGGTCATGGTCGTCATGATGATCGGCCGCAGGCGCACGTCACAGGCCGTCAGCAGCGCGTCCATCAGCGACGAACCCTGATCGCGCAGCTGGTTGGTGAACTCCACGATCAGGATGCCGTCCTTGGCGGCCAACCCCCCCAGCATCACCAGCCCGATCTGGCTGTAGATGTTGATCGAGCTGCCCGTGATCCAGAGGCCAAAGAGGCCACCGGCGATGGCGAGCGGCACCGTCAGCATGATGATGAGCGGGTGTCGGTAGCTTTCAAATTGCGCAGCGAGGGTCAGAAACACGACGACGGCGCCCAAACCCATGATGAACACCATGGAGTTGGCGGACTGCGCCAAATCACGTGACTGGCCCTTGAAGTCGACCACCACGCCCTCGGGTAGGCGCTCTCGCACCAGGTTCTCCATGTGCTGGATCGCGCTGCCGAGCGGCAGGTCGTCGGCCAGGTTGGCCTCCAAGGTCAGCGCCCGCACCCGGTTGTACCGGTTCAGGCGGTTGGAGTCGGCGAGCTCTTCGATCGTGACGAGGTTCGCGACGGGGATCAGCTCGCCCGTGCGCGCCGAGCGCACGTACATGTTTTCCATCGCGGCTGGCGTGCGCTGGTCGGCCCGCTCGCCCTCCAGAATCACGTCGTATTCCTCGCCGGCCTCGATGTAGGTGGTGACTCGGCGCGACCCCATCAGCGTTTCCAGGGTGCGGCCGATCTCGGCAACCGACACGCCGAGATCCGAGGCCCGGTCGTAGTCGATGCGCACCCGCACCTGCGGCTGGGTTTCCTTGTAGTCCCAGTCGAGCCCGATGAAACCCGGATTATCCGCCTCGACGGCGCGGATCAGGAGGTCGCGCCATTCGGCCAGCTCGTCGTACGAGCCGCCACCGATCACGAACTGAAAGGGCTTGTTGGCGCTCGAGCCGAAGCCCTGGCGCATGATGGGAATCGCAATCACGCCCGGAAGGTCGGCGAGCCGGCCGCGAATCTCTGCCAGGATCTCGAACGCGCTGCGGCGCTCGCCGAAGTCCTCGAGACCGACGATCGAGATGCCGCTGTTGTAGCGCACGACCCCGCCAAAACCGCCGGGTGTGCGCACTAGAATGCGCCGCACTTCGCCGGCTTCGAGGTACGGCATCAGACGCCGCTCGATTTCTTCCATGTACGGCTTCATGTACTCGTAGGTGGCACCCTCGGGCCCCTGCACCATGATGAAGAAGCTGCCGCGATCTTCGTTCGGCGCGTATTCCTCGGGCAGCACGCGAAACAGCGCGACGCACACGGCGGCCAGCGCGATGAACAGGGCAACCGCGATCAGCGGCGCGCGAAACATCAGCGTCAGCACCTGGCGGTACCAGCCGCGCACCACGGCGAAATTGTGGTCGGTCGTGCGCGTCAGCCAGTTCTCCCGGTTGCTCGGCCGCAGCACCTTGGAGGCGAGTGCGGGCACCAGCGTCAATGCGACCAGCGCCGAGATCGCGACCGAGGCGGCCATGGTTAGGCCGAACTCAGCGAACAGGCGGCCAATGTCGCCCTCCAGAAACGTAATCGGCACAAACACGGCGACCAGCACGGCGGTAGTGGCAATTACCGCGAAGCCAACCTGGCGCGCGCCGCGGTAGGCGGCGAGCAGCGGCGTTTCGCCGTATTCGGTGATTCGCCGGTGAATGTTCTCCAGCATCACGATGGCATCGTCGACCACCAGGCCGATGGCCAGCACCAGCGCCAGCAGGGTTAGCAGATTGACCGAGAATCCCAGTGTGTAGAGGGGGATGAACGTGGCGATCAGACACACGGGCACCGTGACTGCGGGTACCAGCATGGCCCGGAAGCTGCCCAGGAACAGGAAGATGGCGAGCACCACGAGCCCCACCGCGATGAACAGCGTGATGTACACCTCGCGGATGGCGCCTTCCACGAACACCGAGCCGTCGTAGTTGATGAACAGCTCCATGCCTTCTGGCAGCTGGCTGTTCAGCGTGTTCAGCTCCTGTTTTGCGACGCGCGCCACGTCGAGCAGGTTGGCCGTGGACTGCCGCACGATGCCAAGGCCGATCTGCGGCACGCCGTTGCCGCGAAAGAAATTGCGGTCGTCCACGGTGCCGAGCTCGACGCGGGCCACGTCGCCGAGCCGCACCAGATAGCCGTCGGCGCCGCTGGCCAGCACCAGGGCGCGAAACTCGTCCGGGCTCTGAAAGTTGCGCTCGAGACGTACGGTGAACCGGCGTACCGTGGATTCCACGTTGCCGGCCGGCAGCTCGATGTTGCTGGTGCGCAGCGCCGCCTCGACGTCGGCGACGGTCAGCCCGCGTGCGGCCAGCTGTTGCCGGTCCAGCCAGATGCGCATGGCGTAGCGCTGCTCGCCGCCGATGAATACCCGGGCTACCCCGTCCAGCACCGAAAAGCGGTCGGCGAGGTAGCGGTTGGCGTAGTCGGTGAGTTCGGGGACGGTCATGCGGTCGCTGACCAGGTTGATCCACATGATCACGTCTTCGTTCGAGTCGACCTTGCGGATTTCCGGCGGGTCTGCTTCGACCGGCAGGTCGCCGAGAATGCTGGCAACGCGATCGCGCACGTCGTTGGCGGCAGAGTCGATGTCGCGCCCGACGCCGAACTGCACGGTAATGGTGCTGCGCCCGTCCTCGCTGGCGGACTCGATGAATTCGATCCCCTCAACGCCCGCGATGCGGTCCTCGATAATCTGCGTGATTCGGGTTTCCACCACCGAGGCAGCGGCGCCGCGGTAGGTGGTTTCGATCCCGACGATAGGCGGGTCGATGTCCGGGTATTCGCGCAGCGGCAGGCGGTCGAACGCGATCAACCCGAACGCGATCAGCAGCAGCGAAATGACCGACGCGAAGACCGGACGACGGACCGATACATCGGTGATGATCATGGCGTCGGCTCCGGCGTGCTGATCAGCGCCTCGATCGGCTGCGTGCCATCGTCGATTGCGCGGATGCTCACCGGCGCCCCGGGTCGGACTTTCAGGGTCCCGTGGGTGATCACGAACTCACCGGCCGCGAGGCCTGAGATGATCTCGACCCGACCTGGTCGGCGCGCCCCAGTGGTGACCTCCCGCTGGGTGGCGACCGGCGGGCTGGCGTTGGGGTCGACGACGTAGACAAAGCTGCGCGCGGCGCGGGGTATGACCGCTCCCTCGCCCACCTCGAGTGCCTCGCGGGCGTTGCGGCTGACCAACAGGGTCATCAGTAATCCGGGCACCAGCTGTCGGTCGGCGTTGGGAAGCCGGGCGCGCACGGTGATCGAGCGGGTGGCCGGGTTGACCACGCTGTCCACCGACGTCACCACGCCGGCGAAGGTGGTGCCAGGAAAGGTTGGGCTCTGCGCCGAGATCGCGGCGCCGGGCGCGATGGCGCCGAGATAGAGGGCGGGAATCGGGAAATCGAGCTTCATCTCGCTGTCGTCGACCAGCGTTGCGATGAGGGTGCCCGGGCTGACCATGGCGCCAGGAGATACCTGGCGCAGACCGATCACGCC
Organism: uncultured Pseudomonadales bacterium; assembly: GCA_964628545.1. GTDB lineage: Bacteria > Pseudomonadota > Gammaproteobacteria > Pseudomonadales > Azotimanducaceae > UBA7803. The sequence continues at coordinate 11,711 of CAZVMA010000019.1, forward strand.
GCCGAATGGCGCGGTGATGACGCGGTCGTCCAGGCGGGAACGAACCGCCTTCACGCGGGCCTGGGCCGACTGTGCGTCGCGGCGCCGTTCGTCCAGCTGCGATGCTGGCGCATTGCCTTGATCAACCAGCGTTCGCACGCGCTCGTACTGTCGCTCGGCTTCCTCGGCCTGAGACTGGGCCTCGATCAGCAGCGCCGCTTCCTCGGCATTGCTCATCTGCACGAGCAGCTGGCCCTCGCGCACGCGCTCGCCGTCGTCGAAGTGCACGGCCGCGATGACGTCGGCAACCTGGGCGGTGATCTCGACCGATTCGTTGGCGCGCAGGGTGCCGAGCGCCTCAAGCGTGTCCGCCACGCTCGCGACCCGGGCGGCTTCGACGATGACGGCGGCAGCTGGCGGACCGGCGGGCGCTGCTGCAGCGTTCCCCGCGATGAGGCCTGCCGCGAGGCTCGGCAGGAGCAGCAGCAAGCGCGTCGCGGCGCGGCGCGCGATGGCTTGGCGCGTAGAGCGGATGCGGGTACAGCGTGGGTCGGACATCCGATCTCCGGGAGCGACGGCAAATGACCCTTCAGCTTTAGGGCGCTGCCGTGATGCAGGCGTGAACGAGGCGGTTGTTGGGGCGGCGAGGCGGACGCGACGCGCCCGGCGCGCGATTGTCGGTCGGCGCCGGCCGTCCTACACTCCGGGCCCTTCACCCACGGGAGAATGTGAATGGCAATCGTGTCCCGGTTCGTGGAATACGCTGATGGCGCCGAAGCGCTGCGTGGCTACCTGGCCGTCAATGGCGCGGGTTCCGGCCGACGCCCGGCGGTGCTGGTCAGTCATGCCTGGGGCGGACGATCGCCATTTGAGAACTCGAAGGCCGACTGGGTGGCCGACCTTGGCTATGTGGGATTTGCCCTCGACTGCTACGGCGCGGGCGTGCTCGGTACCTCGCCCGAGCAGAACTCCGGCCTGATGCAGCCGTTTCTGGATGACCGCGCCCGGCTGCTCGGCCGCCTGAATGCGGCGCTGGCCACGGTACGCGCGCAGCCGGAAGTCGACCCGAATCGCGTGGCCATTTTCGGCTTTTGTTTCGGTGGTCTGTGCGCGCTCGACCTGGCGCGCAGCGGCGCCGACATCCTGGGCGCCGTGTCGATCCATGGTCTGTTCACGCCGCCACCCGTCACCCATCCGATACGCGCCAAGGTGCTGGCGCTGCACGGTTGGGAAGACCCGATGGCCAAGCCCGACACCGTGCTTGGGCTCGCGAGCGAAATGACCGCCGCGGGCGCCGATTGGCAGATTCATGCCTACGGCCGCACCGTGCATGCGTTCACCAACCCGGAGGCCAACGCGTACGAGGCGGGAATGGCGTTCAACCCGGCCGTCAACCGGCGCGCGTTTGCGACCATCGCCGATTTCCTCGGCGAGGTGTTCGGCGCCTGATGGCTGGTTGACCTGCGGGCGGGCTAGCGGCGGGCGTCGTTCGCGCGCCCGTCGACGAATGCCCGGAACGCGGTCTTGGCATCCGGATGCGCCATCACCTGCTGGTGGCGTTCGCTTTCCACCTGCAGGTAGCTCTCGAGATCCATTTGCTCGGCGTCGATGAAGTTCCGCTTCATCGTGCGCAGGGCGTGCGGCGCTGCCGCGGCAAGCCGTTCGGCAAGGGCGTCGACCGCGGCGGGAAACTCGGCGTCCTCGAATACCCGGCTGACCAGCCCCATCTCCTGCGCCGCCTGCGCGCTGAATTTTTCCGGCAGAAAGTACAGCTCGCGCGCCTTGGCTGCGCCGATCAGGCGCGGCAGTGTCCACGGCCCGGCCATGTCGCCCGCCGAGGCGACGTTCAGAAAAGCGCTGCTGAAATTGGCGGAACGGGCGGCGACGCGCAGGTCGCAGGCGCAGGCCCAGCCGAAACCGGCGCCGGCGCAGGCCCCATTGATGGCCGCGATGGTTACCTGGGGCATTCGATGCAGCAGCAGCGCGGCGCGGAAATGCTCGGGACGCGTTGCGACATCGTCCTCACCGCCGCTGAAATGCTTCAGGTCCGCGCCCGGACAGAAGCCGCGTCCCGCGCCGGTGAGGATCAACACGCGCACGTCGCTGCGTGCGGCGATGGCGTACAGCGCATCGTGCACCTCGACCAGCATGCGGTTGGTCATGGCGTTCATGCGCTCGGGACGATTCAGGGTAAGCCGACCGATGCCGTCGGCCGCTTCGAAGCGAGCTGTGGTGAGGGCTGCGATGGGGTCGGACATGGCCGTGCTCCGGTTTCAGTCGGCGCGAGCGTCGCGGCTTGCGGGCGAGCCCGACGCGGTGGGGTCGGCGCCGAGACGCGCGAATCGTGGCGCGCGTTTTTCGAGGAACGATCGGGCGCCCTCGATGGCGTCTGGTGCGGTCACGAAGCGGTTCTGGGCGATCTCCGCCTCGCGCAGCGCCGTGCGATAGTCGGCGCCGAGATGCCGGTAGGTAAGCCGCTTGGTTTCGGCAATCGCGGCGGGCGGACTGGTGGCCGCGAGGCGACGGATGTAATCGCAGGCGGCTGGCAGCAGGACATCCGGCGCCAAGACGCGGTCAACCAGTCCAAGCGCGCGAGCCTCGCTGGCGTCGATGCGGTCGCTCATCCACAAGAGGTCGAGCGCGCGGCTGACGCCCACCAGCCGCGGCAAGATCCAGGTGGAGCCGTGTTCGGCGATGAGCCCCCGCTTCAGGAACACGGTGGTCACGCTGGCGGTTTCGGATGCGAAGCGCAGATCGCTCATCAACGCGAGGATGAGGCCGCCGCCGGCGGTGACGCCGTTGATGGCGGCGATGATCGGTTTTGGTACTTCGAGCAGGTAGCTGAACAGGCCGGGGAGCGCATCGCTGTCCGGCGCCGTGTTGGTCGGCGGCGCATCGCGCCCGGTTACCTCGGCCAGCACCGCGGCGTCGAGACCGGCGCTGAAGCCTCGCCCGTTGCCGGTGATGACGATGCCGACCACGCGCGCATCGGCAGCGGCGACGTCGATGGCCGAGCGGATTTCGGCCAGCGTGTGATAGGTGAACGCGTTCAGGCGTTCCGGTCGGTTGAGCCGCAGAATCGCGACTGGGTCGTCGATCTCGAGCGTGATGTCGGTGTAGTTCACGTCAGGTTGATCCGCATGCCGCACAGGTAGATCTGGTTCGGTCCGCTCACCCGTCCCTCGGCTTTCGCCGCGCGCAGGATGGCGTCTCGGTCGGATGTGCGAATGTCGATGCCGCCGAGCCCTTCCGGACGACCATCGCGGCAGGGGACAAAGCGCAGGCGAGCGTTGTCGAGGGCGATGCTGGGCCCAGATGGGGCGGCGATGATCGGCAGTTCGGCAATTTCACTCCAGCGTCGCGCCACCGCCTCGGGATCGTCGCACTGCAGCTCGGCCGCCGCGATGCCGGTCACGCGATCCTGCACCCGATGGGGCAGCCAGTCCGGACCGGCGGGTTCCCATGGGCCGTCGGGGTCGTGCGCCCGCGCGCCCAGCTGCTCGTCGATTTCGAAGAACGAGCCGCCGGTGTCTTTCGGGTGCAGCTGCATGTTGCGGAATTCGTGGGTCTGGAACTGGTTGACGATCCGGACCCCGAGCGCGTCGATGCGCGCGCGGCGCGGCGCGTGGTCATCGCACTGGGTGATCACCATGTAGCCGCCAGCGCCGCCCCGGCGTTCCAGATAGCGTCCGCCGGCCGTGTTCGGTTGGGTCGGCGCCACAACCTCCAGGAACTGGTTGCCGACCGGGAACAGTGCGTTCTCGAGCCCGAAGTGGGCGACGCCCGGATCGCGGAAGCAGACGCGCACGCCGAGCACCCGGCAGAGCGCCTGTTCGACCGGCGCAAGCGTCTCCGCCACCAGCGCGATCTGGCGCAAACGCAGCCACACGGCGGCGCTCCCTACGCGGCGCTGCGCAGGGCGCGCAGCTCTCGCAGCTCGCGCTGCAGGGCGTCGACGCAGGCGCGCAGCTCGGCCAATTCGCTCGCGGTGTTGTCGGCACCGGCCGCGGCCGTAACCCGATCATATTCGGCGCGCAGGCGGCGGCCGCTGTCGCGCTCTTCGGATATGTACCGGCCCAGCAGCTCGCCGGTGAGCGGATCGATGCTGGTGTCGTTGAAGAAGCTGGCAAAGGTGTCTTCTGCGTCGCGGCGACCCGCCAGCCGTGCGACTTTTTCGGCGTCGCTGGCGTTCGATGCGGCGCAGGCCAGCAGCCCGTCAAAGTCGCGGAATACCGTGCGGGCCCGCTCCTCGGACACGGCGAAACCAAGCTCGCACATGCGTTTCTCGAAGGCGGCCGCGTGTTCGCCCTCGCGGATCGCGACGAAGTTCAGCGTGGCCGCAAGGGCTGGATCCTGCGTGTGCGCGGCCCAGCAGCGCAGCAGCTGCTCGCCCTTGCGCTCGTTCACGGCGATGGCATTGAGAAGTCCGAGAAAAGTCGGTTTGCTCATGTCGATGCTCCCCCGGTGATCAGATGGCTGCGCGTCCGCGTTGCTGTCACGCGCGGCGGTGCGCTTTCGAAGAAATTCCCCGCAACCTCGGACGCTACTCCACGAGCTGCGAATTGCCAAGCAGAGCGCATGAACAGCAGAGCGCATGAACAGCAGAGCGCATGAACAGCAGCGCGCATGAACAGCAGCGCGCCCCTCTTGCGCGGCGTCCTGATCCACGGTGCGCGGAGCGGCATTATGATCGGCACACCGCGCGTGTTCGCGCGCCCACGGTTGTCGCATGACCGAGCCGCCACCCATATCGCCCGCCCCGCCAACGCGTGTGTCGTCGCAGCGTCTGGCCAATCCGCGCTGGATGGGATTGCTGGCGGCCTTCGTCGATGCGCGCTCGATCACCGCGGCGGCGCGGGCCGCCGGGCTCAGCTACAAGGGCGCATGGGATGCCATCGACGCAATGAACAATCTGGCCGGCGCGGCGCTGGTTGAAACCGTAGTCGGCGGGCGGGGCGGTGGCGGCGCCCGGCTCACCGATCGGGGTCGCGAGGTGCTGGCCGCTTACCAGCGGGTCGATGCCGCTGCGCGGCAGTTCGCGGAT
>CAZVMA010000020.1:0-273 GCA_964628545.1 uncultured Pseudomonadales bacterium
GTGTTGATTCCGTCAAATATCGCCAGGAGCGACGTGCCCAGCGTGGTGACGCTGGTGATCAGAACGGCGGCGATCAGGGCGACCAGAAGGCCGTATTCAACCATCGATGCGCCAGACTCGTCATTGCGGAACTTCTTGATCAGGGCTTTCATCTCTTAATCTCCTCTTTGCGTTGTGCGTTGCTGAACCGGGAAATCGTTGAATATCACTGAATGGCTGTGTTGATTCCGTCAAATATCGCCAGGAGCGACGTGCCCAGCGTGGTGACGCTGG
>CAZVMA010000020.1:373-16367 GCA_964628545.1 uncultured Pseudomonadales bacterium
CATCGATGCGCCAGACTCGTCATTGCGGAACTTCTTGATCAGGGCTTTCATCTCTGCGACTCCTTGATAAGGGGCTTGTTTCTGTCATCTCAAAACGAGTTCGTCAGGGCTTTATTTCGTTTTCCACTGACCGCTCGAACGAAAGAAAGTAATTGCTAACCATGCGAAAGTCCGCCATCGACAATTTCTCAAACAACCTGACAAATTAACTTCAACCTTATACATGTTATGGTTTTATGTTAAATTCGCAGTGGCTTTTTGGGGGGCCGGGCACGTGTTTTGCCACCAAAAATTGTCTAATAACTGGACAGTTTTTGACCAAAGCTGTGGACAGACCTGTCTATCGACTGGACAAGCCCCGGTTGCAAGTGGCACTAAAAAAATGCTAACTATTTACAATAAATCAACTTAAGAAAACAGATCGCGTGCTTTCAGCCCAACTGGCAGTCGTGGGCATGGTCGAGATTGGTGAGTGACTGGAGTTGCAGGAGCCAGATTTATGTTGAAACCGGCACTGGGCTTTGATTGAGGAAGGGTTATCGGGTGGTTACGACCGGCAGGATTCAGGGCCTGGCCAGCATGGCTTCATTCATGTGAATCAACTTGAGGCTATGGCTTGATGGATGTTGGGCCTGCCAGGCCGGGCACCTGCCTGGGGTCGTATTTCGAACCGGCCGAGACCTGCACCACAGTCATGCGCACGCGGGTGGGGAAGAACCGCTCAGCGTCTTTTCGCTTGTGGGCGTGGCCCTGGCCGCCGCTGTCGTCTTTAATCACCAGATCCATCTGCTTAATTCCCTGTTCCCAGATGATTGAGCGGTTTTCCCAGAACTCGGTCATGGGAATATCTCGTTCATAAACACCCGCCTCGCGATAAATACCGGTACTCATGCAGCCGTAGCCGTTGCCCTGACCCTTATTGGGGATGTAGCAGATTGTCCAAGTTGTCGGGGCATTACCGGGTGGCTTATCCAGCACTTCAAGCCGAACATGGGCGGTGCCGTTGCGATAATCGACAGGCGAAGTCCAGTCTTTTGGACGGTCCTTGTTGATCAGGTCTCCCTTGACATAAAAATGTGATTTGCTGGGTTTGGAGTTGTCGGCGTCGGCCTTGGTGTAGGTGAAAGTGACGTCGAACAGGACAAACTGCTCGGCCCGTGCCTGGCCAGCAGCAATTGCGAGAATTCCGAAAAACAGGGCATTGCTGATAAAGCGAATCATTGGCATGGCTCAGGTTGGGGATCGAATGACTTGAGATTCATTAATTTGAGAAAACAACGGGACGAAGTCAAGAAGTTGCCGAAGATTCAGGTAAGTTCTCCGGATTCAGGTCGAAACGATCTGCAACAATCATCTGAAAACAGAAGGATGGCGGAGACTCGACAGGAAAACAAAATGATGAACCTAAAGAACGAAGAGAATAATGGCCTGTGCGACGGTTTTGATGCAACAGGCCCATAAAATAAACCGCCCGGGCACAGAGCACCCGGGGATCGGTCAGGCGATTCTTCTACAGTCTGAGAGAGAAGATCAGGCGGAGAAGATCGCAGCGACGTACCAGTAGCTGCCATTGGAGGCGACACCGATACCGACGCGTGTAGCCCCGGAGAGCATATTGGCACGATGGCCGGGCGAATTGAGCCACATATTGGCCGCGTTGGCCGGAGCAAAGGACATGGCCAGGTTTTCCATGCCAAGATTAGAGTGAATCAGGGCATTGCGGGCAGCACAATTGGCTGCGACGCCGTAAGCCGAGGCGGAAAGGCCTGGATCATAAGCCAGGGCATGAATACCGGCTGAGGCACGAATGGCGTTCATCGCAGCCAGCACACCACCATCGCCATAATCATAAGCAACGGGCTGTGGGGCAGCTTCCGGCTGGGCCGGTGCCTGGGCGGCAGTTTGCTGCACCTGTGCGTCGACAGGAGCAGTTTCGGGGGCAGCAGTCGGGGCGGTTTCAGCAGGCTGAGTTACGTATTGAACAGGCTGTTCGGTAACATAGGTATAGCCGGGGGGAAGTGTTCCATTAGTGTAATAATAAGCAGGAGAAGTGGTAACTCTGCGAGCAAAAAGCGGCCAGAAAGCAACCTGACCAAGAAACGCACGGCGTTGGACATTATGACTCATTCCGGATATCTCCTTAATGGCGGAAAAACACAGGCCAAGCCGGACCAGTTCCGGCAATTCTACATTTGAAGGGAAATACCGTGTAGCATGAGAATATAAACATATTCTCATCCATACACATGATCAAATGTGATTGGCTTAAACCTGTAGCAAGTACAAACAATCAGACGCGACGTCAGGCGGGAGACGTCAGAAAAATGAAGAAGGCTTCACATTTCATGGCGGGAATCAGAACCCGCTCACGTTGACCCTGGTTCCAGATCAGAAGGTAAATGGATCTGGAGAATACAGGTAAATGTAGCTTGCATATTGGCTAGACTCCTACAGGGGACGAAGTGTCCAGGAAGAGTCTTCCATGATTTCTCGATTATGTTGATTTCCAGAGGCAACAAAAATCGGTTCGTTGAGCATCCTTAGCTGAATTCCTGAATATCTTGAACAGTAAACCCGCGGCTGATGACCTCCTTTACTCTAGCGGTACCCACAGACACTTTAGTCAATTGAGCGATGAAGAAGCAGCCTTCTGAATCGAGGCATTACTCATCGAAAGGTAAGTTAATCTTGTGAACTTCTCATGGCAATACCCTGACAACGAAAAAATTCATTCATGCCTTTCATTGACTTTCGTAAAATAACGTGTTTTCATGATCAAAAACATGACAAAATTTTTTGAAAAAATTTGTCTTCTGATCGCTTTTTTCGATTTCAGGAATTTATAAACCGATCGAACCGGAAGGACATAATATATTATCATTTGCTTAATTGTCTATGTGTTTGAGCATGGCCACAGCCTTCCCATTCATGGGAGACGAAATAAATACATAGTAGTTGCTGATATGTTTATATCAGTATAATTAGTTTACTATTAATTACAGCGAGCATTTCATAAAACATATTATTGTAATATGATTATATGTTTATCTTAATTCTAATGCTGATTTCCTTGGCTTAACAGTCTTTCAGTTCATGGTCAATTGCCTTAAAGTTCATGTCACTTTCATTCCAGGTCTGATCTCGTTAGAATAAATTTCATGGTAAAGTCTCTATCTTCAGCGAACACAATCGACTGGTTGAGGATTGAATCGATGGCTGATTTCAGATTTGCAAGACGCGTGCTTTTCAGGTCGGTGTGCCTCTCGCCTTTCACGTCGATTTTGCAGGCATGGGGCCAGGATACAGCCATTACGGCCAGGGCGGTTGAATTCCTCAAGGGGCGGCAGGGAGCAGACGGCGGCTGGTCAACTGCCAGAGAGCCCGGTATCACGGCACTGGTGGTTACAGCCCTTTTGCGTTCGGGCCGGGTTTCACCTGATGAGCCCGTTGTGAAAAAAGCATTTGCCTTTCTTGAAAAGTTTCTCGACCGCGAAAATGGCGGCCTCCCCACAGCCGCACATGCCAACTACACCACCTGCATTGCCCTGCTGGCCTTTCGTGAAGCCAATAAAGACGGACTTTATCATGAGCAGATTGCCAAGGGGCAGGCTTTTCTGAAGAAGCGGCAGTGGGACGAAACCGAGAACCGCCCCCGCACCGATGCCTATTTTGGCGGGGCGGGTTATGGCGGATCAAACGACCGCCCCGACCTTTCCAACACATCCTTCTTCATTGAAGCACTGCGAGACACCGGCCTGCCAGCCGACGACCCGGCCCTGCAGAAGGCCCTTGTCTTCGTCTCGCGCTGCCAGAACATGAAAAGCGAGTTCAACAGCGAACCCTGGGCCGGCAAAGTCAACGACGGCGGCTTTATTTACACTCCGGCCAAGGGCGGCCAGAGTTTCGCCGGTGGCGATGCCCAAAACGGCTTTCGCAGCTATGCCGGCATGACTTACGCCGGCCTGAAAAGCATGATTTATGCCGGCCTCAAAAAAGACGACCCGCGTGTGCAGGCCGCACTGGGTTATATTCGCAAAAACTATACGCTGGATGAAAACCCCGGCATGGGCCAGCAGGGGCTTTTCTACTATTATCACACTTTTGCCAAGGCCATGAACCTGCTGGGCGAAGATTCCATCACCGACTCGGCCGGCAAGGCCCACAATTGGCGGGATGAACTGGTGGCCGCCCTGGGCAAGCGACAAAGGCCCGATGGATCGTGGGTGAACCCCGCCGACCGCTTCCTTGAAGGCGACCCCAACCTCGTCACCGCCTATGCCCTGCAGGCCCTGAACCACGCCCGCCGCAAGGCCTGATCTTCACAGGCTTTACCTGATTACTCAGACCTGATCCGCAAAGCCGGTTGGTTCAAAAGGCCAGCCGGCTGCATTTTTATCTTCGGTTACGCAAACAACTCATGAACAACCTGCCCACCGTCAACCAGCCGAATGGGCCGGCCCAGCGGGTCGGTCAGCATGGTTTCAGGGTCTATGCCAAGGCTTTGATAGATCGTGGCGGCAAGATCTTCGGGCGTGACCGGCCTGTCAACAATATATTCGCCATTTTTGTCGGACTTACCCAGAATAAAGCCCTTTTTCACGCCACCGCCAGCAACCAGTGCCGGAAAGAGATAGCTCCAGTGGCTGCGGCCCCAGCGAGGCGTGGGGGCAGCCGTCCGGCCCATTTCGCCAATGGCGATCACCATGGTTTCATCAAGCAGGCCGCGGCTGGAAAGGTCATCCAGCAGGGCCGCCGTGGCCTGGTCGAAGGTGGGCAGAAGGTGCTTTTTAACGTCGTCGGAATGAACGTGAGAATCCCAGCTATAACCGTCGCAACAGTCGTAATGAACGGTCACAAACCGCACGCCCGACTCAACCAGTCGCCGGGCCATCAGGCACGACTGCCCGAAAAGATGCCTTCCGTATTGGTCGCGCAAGCGTGGCGATTCCTGGGTTAAATCAAGTGCTGTGCGCACTTTGGGCGAGGCCGCAAGGTCATATGCCTTCTGCCTGATCCGGCCAAAGTGGTCGGCCTTTGTGGCACCGCCGGCTTGTTTCGCGGCAATTTCGGCCATGGCATCGGCCTGGCGGCGGGCTGTGTCGAACTGGTCAAGCAGCGACATCCGCCGGTCAAGGCGGTCAAGCTCAAGCCCCGAGGCTTCATCAAGGCCATCAATGCCGAAATTCAGCTCTTTGTCGGTGCAGTCTCGCCAATATGGGTTGTCATTCAGCTCGCGTTTGTCAACGCGGGTGGTCAGCGGGCGATAGGCCTGGCCCAGCCAGCCGCCATATTCGCCGGGCCGGCGATACTGGCCGGCTTCCTGCAGTCGGCCCAGCCAGTTGGGCAGCACGGCCGAGGCGGGCAGGCCGCTGCTGAGGCCGGTTTGTTCGGCGTGCCACTGCGTCACGGCTCCCATCGAGGGCCAGTCCTGCGGCGTGGCTGCAAAGCCTCCGCCCTGCGGCACTTGCCAGCGGTGGCCGGTCTGCATGTAGTGGCCGCCGCCCGAGTGGTCGTTAAAGGTGTGCGTCATGGTGCGGATAACCGAAAACTGATCAGCCCGCCGGGCCAGGTGCGGCAGGTGCTCAGAAATGATCAGCTCGGGGTTGGCCGAGGCGATCGGCTTGAACGGCCCGCGGATCTTCTCCGGGGCATTGGGCTTCATGTCGAAAGTTTCATACTGGCTGGGGCCGCCGAAGAGGAAGAGGAAGATGACCGACCTGGCCCGGGGCCGCAGGGCCTGCGAGCCGCCCAGCGATTCAGCGGCGAGAATGTTGTTGACATTCAGGCCCATCAGCCCCGCCCCGGCGGCCTGTAACATGGTGCGCCGGTTAAAGCCGGCACACGATCGCGAGGGGCTACCCTGAATATTGAGCATCGTCATTCTCCCGGTCAGGTTCGACGCCGCTAGGGCCAAGGCAAGTGCAGGGTAAGTTGCAGGTGAATTTTATACCGACAGGCGGGCGAGTGCTTTTTGCCTGTATCTGTATTATGTTTAACAATATACGTGATCTGTCGCCATCAGGCAAGCGAATTCTGACCGGCCCGCCGGGCCGATAGACTCTCGTAGTTGGCGCAATAAGCCAGCGCAGTATGAAATGGGGTCAAGTGTGAAAAGGGGTCACATCTGAAAAGGTGAAAAAGGGGTCATTCTACTTTTTCAGCGATCTAACGCGGTTTTATGCTGATATACAAGCCGAATTCGGCTGCGATAGACCCAGATTTCAAACACTTCTCAGGCTTCAAAAAATTACATTTTGGACGCTGCTCACGCCACTGGGCGGTACATGTTGGGAAAGTACTTTCAGCAGGATTAATCAGCCAGCCTTCGACTTTTAACTTGCTAAAATAATGTATTCCAAGATTTTTAAATCAAATGAATGCAATTTCAAGGCTCTAGCAGAACCAATTCAAGAGGTCATTCTCAAATAAATCAAGAATGACCCCTTTTTTGGTTTGACCCCTTTTTTGGTTTTTTGTGGTGGAATCACGAATGCAGCAGGGCCACTCTCCGTTTTTTATGTCGAGCCACCAGGCCAATGCATAGCAGGCTGCTCAGGCCCAGGGCATAGGTTGATGGTTCGGGCACATTGATGGAAAAGCGGTAATACCGGTTTTGAATAACATCCCAGTTGGCTCCGGCATTCGTCGTGACTGTCGAAATGTTATTGATCTGGCCATTGATCCCTATGGCGGGTGTATTGGCGTCGCTGCCATTGTATGTCCACTGAACGGTGTCAAGCAGCGAGGCCGGCGTGATTGTTTTAAAGACCAGCCAGTAAGTCGTACTGGCAAGCAGGGTAAATGGCGTTGACGAAGTAAAAACAACATCGGTGGGTATGTTAAGTAGCGTGCCGTTGTTGAAAAAATCGGCTAATGGTGGAGTGTTGGACGGAACACCTCCGCTATCGCTAAAGATTGAAACCGTCAGGGCATTCAGCGGAGCGGGGGTTGAACCTATGGAGATCAGGCCGAGGGTGACCTGTGTAATGGTGGATAGTGGCGTGTCAGGGCCAACCTGAAACTGTGTACCAGCCCATTGGCCGCCATTTGGCGTTCCGATATTGGTTCCACCCGTGCTGGCTTTATTCAGCGTGGTGATGTCGATAAATGCCGCGTGAGCCGACGAGATCATGCTTGATGAGAGCGTCAGGAACAAGAAGCAAAAATATTTAACCGACTTCGGAATGGGGCCTCGGTTGATTTTAGTGGCTGCGTGCATTTCCATGCCTCCAGTTTAAATTCTGATTTTTCCGTCTATTGGCCGATGGATGCCAATTCACATCGTTCCCACATCTTAATTTTCGCCGTTCGTGGCATTAGCAGAATCGGTAAATCACGGAGTATCTATGGTTTATTAACGAATCCACACTACAGAAAAATCAGAAATTCAAGGAAACCCGACAATCCAGATTATTGCCTGACACAGGCCGGTTTCAGCCAATGAACGGGCCGAAATCATCAGCGACCAGTGGCTGAAGACTCGAGCGACTTAGCCGCTTCAAAGGTGTTTCGCAGGAGCATGGCGACCGTGAGGGGACCCACACCACCAGGCACAGGTGTAATGGCCGAGGCGACGGCTGCGGCAGATTCGTAATGCACGTCGCCGCAGAGCGAGCCGTCGTCGCGACGATGAATGCCGACGTCGATGACCACGGCACCCGGCTTGATCCAGCTTCCGTGAACCATTTCAGGCTGGCCGGCGGCCACGATGAGCAGATCAGCTTCACGGCAGATACCAGGCAGGTCGGCCGAGGCGGTGTGGGCCACGGTGACGGTGGCGTCGGCGCCTGGGCCTTTGCCCATGAGCAGCAGGGCCATGGGTTTGCCGACGATGTTGGATCGGCCGACAACCACAGCACGTGCGCCGCGGGTGGGCACCTGTTCACGAATGAGCAGTTGTTTGACGCCCAGGGGTGTGCAGGGCACCAGGCGGGGGGTGCCCAGGGCGAGAAGACCCATGTTCACGGGGTGGAAGCCATCGGCATCCTTATCGGGTCGGATGTGGCGTAGCACGGCGTCGCCGTCGATATGGGGTGGCAGGGGTAGCTGAACGAGAATGCCGTGGACAGAGGGGTCGGCATTGAGGCGGTTGATGTGTTCGAGAAGATCGGCCTGGGTGGTATTGGCAGGCAGTTCGATCAAGTTGTCATGCAGGCCGGCGGCGTGTGCGGCCCGGCGTTTATTGCGAACATAAACGGTGCTGGCGGGTTCGGAACCGACGAGGACAACGGCCAGACCGGGAGTGATGCCGGTGCGTGCCCGCCACTGGGCGACTTCGTCGGCGAGTTCCTGCTGGAGGGTGGCGGCGAGTTTTTTACCATCGAGAATGCGGGCCTGGGGCACAGGTTTTTCCCTTAATTCGGGGCGTTGTGATTCGCCAAATTGGCTTGTGTGGTCATATAATAAAATTCTCGTTGGGAAATTCCCAATGAATCATAGAGAAATCAAGGAGCCGCAGCCCGTGAGTGCCGCAGGAAGTGAGGGTGTCGAGTTATCGCCGCAGCCGGTGACGGATCGCGAGCTGCTGGGGCGAATCTGGAAGCTGGCGGTGCCGGTGCTGGTGCAGCAGGCCCTGATATATCTGGTGGGGCTTTCGGATACGCTGATCACGGGCTGGTATTTATCAAGCAATGATTTGGCTGCCGTGACGGTGGCGACGTATATATCGTGGTTTCTGGGCGGGCTGATGGCGGTGGTTTCGGCTGGGGCATCGGCGCTGGTGGCGCGGATGGTGGGCGCGGGCGACTTTGACGAGGCCAACCGGGTGACCGGGGTTTCCATGACGATGGCCCTGTTTGTGGGTCTTTTTATTATGGCAACAGGCCTGAGCCTGGCGATGAGCCTGGTAACGGGCATTAACCTGACGGGTGAGGCGGCAATTTCAGCGGCGATTTATTTCAGGATTGTGGTGGCCGTGGCACCCCTGATTGCCTTTCGGATTGTGGGGATGACATGCCTGGCGGCGGCAGGTGATACGCGAATCGGGTCGATTGTGATGGGTGTGGTTAATGCCATCAATATATTTATGAGCTGGGCACTGGTGGTGGGCCTGTGGGGGCTGCCGAAGTGGGGGATTGCCGGCGTGGCGGCGGGCACGGCGCTGGGCGAGGGGGTGGGTGGCGTGCTGATATTGCTGGTGCTGATTCGGGGGCGATCAGGCCTGAAGCTGGCCTGGAAGAACATGGGGCCCGAGCTGGCGATTATCCGGCGGATTGTGCGGATCAGCCTGCCCAGCGTGGGCGAGACAACGACGAGCATTGGCGGACAGGTGGTTTATCTTTCGCTGATTAACCGGCTGGGGGCGATCTCGACAGCGGCGCATGGTGTGGCCCTGAAGTGTGAGTCAATTGCCTATCTGATGGTGGGCGGATTCGCGGCCCCGGCGGGCATTCTGGCTGGCCAGTTCCTGGGTGCACAGCGGCCTGACCTGGCAAAAAGGGCGGCGAACATCTGCTGGGTGCTGGGTAATCTGCTGCTGGCAGTGCTGGGTGTGATGATGTTTTTTCTGGACGAGGAGATGTTTCATCTTTTCCTGGGGAAGGATAAGCCGGAGCTGGTGATGGAAGGGGCCCCGATGCTGCCGGTGGTAGCCTTTGCGATGCCGGGGCTGGCCACGATAAACGTGCTTGCGGCGACATTCAGGGGCGCTGGAGAGACGCGGACACCCTGGTATAACGCGACGATCGGCTTTTTCTTCTTTCGCCTGCCCACCACATGGCTTTTGGCCCGGCCGGTGGATGGCAGCTTCTGGGCATGGGGATTAAAAGGGGCCTGGATTGCGATGCTGGTAGATTTGAACGGCCGGGGGTTGCTGCTGGCAATTCGGTATCTCAAGGGAAGCTGGACGCAGACTAAAGTCTGAATATGATTTGAATCAGGTCAATGAATTGCAGCGGTTTGAAACGCTGCTCAGAAACTTTTGAGCCGGGAATAATTCATGAAACTCGTATTACGCTGCTTATTCTGGCTGGCTGTGAGTTATCTGGCAAGTGCCATTGGGCTGGTGGGAACGGCGGTGGGGCTGGGGGATTGGTATAACTCGCTGAACAAGCCTTCGTTCACGCCACCCAACTGGCTGTTCGGGCCGGTTTGGTCAACACTTTATACGCTGATGGGAATCAGCATGGGCCTGATGGATTACAGATCAGAAATATCAGGCAATCTGGTGGCCAACAAGCGGGTGCGCAAGGTATTTTTGATTCAAATTATTCTGAATGCCATCTGGCCGCTGGTTTTTTTTGGGGCCGGCTGGCTGTGGATCGGGCTGGCAGTGATTCTTGCCCTTGAAGTGGCGATATTCGCTTGGATTGCCACAGGCTGGCCAATCCACCGCGTGGCCACGGTGATGATTCTGCCTTACCCATGCTGGGTGGGTTTTGCGTCGTGCCTGAATGGGGCCATTGCCTGGCTGAACCGCTAGTTACGGTCGGCCTCAGTCATATTCCGGCAAGACGGCGATATGCGGCAGGTGGCGGTATTCGTCGTCGAAATCAAGGCCATAGCCGATGACAAACCGGTTCGGAATTTCGAAGCCGACATAGTCAGGCTCGAAGGGGAGGACCTGGCGGCCGATTTTTCGCAGAAGAACGGCGGTTTTGATGGAGTTCGGGCCACGCTGGGCGATTAGTTGGTAAAGGGCAGCGATGGTGTGCCCGGTATCGAGGATGTCGTCGAGGATAATGACATCGCGACCGGCGACATCGGGAATGAAGGCATCGTTGATCATCAGGGCACCGCTGGTGGTTGATTTGCCGTGATAGCTGCCGGCCTGAATCACACCCACGCGTGTAGGCGACTTGATGTGGCGTGAGAGGTCTGCCAGCAGCATGACACTGCCCGTCATGACACCAATCAGCGAAATGGGCTGACCAGCGTAATCGGCTTCGATCTGTCGGGCCAGTTCGGCGACACGCTTTTGTATCGCATCTTCAGGAATCAATATTTCCATCAGTCAGGCTCTTTTTGTTCAATTGCCGGCTGGTCGATCATCATGAGATTCAAATACTCATTCAATTGAAATGCTATTCTAATCTCAAGGCAATTCAATTAACAATAAAACCCCGGTCCGCGAATTGATGCGGAGCCGGGGCAATTTTTTCAGACGAAACAGTTGAGTCTGGGGCGAGCCTGATTTCGCTGAGTTTTCTTATCAGGCCACCAGTGATTTACGATGGCGGCGGAACTGCATGGCCCGCAGCGTGCCAAAGCCCATGCATGCAAACCAGAGAGCCATTGAAACAGGCTCAGGCACCTGAGTGGTGGGCACGGGTGTGGTATTGGCCGAGGGAGTAGTGTCGGGGGTGGTGTCCGGCGAACTTGGGCTGGTAACAGGAAGTGAAAGGGTCGTCAGATTGAATGTCTGCGATGATGTAGGCGTCGGCAGAAGGCTCAGGGTGCCTTTGAAATTCGGGTCGAGGTCGAGCGAGAACTTGACTATACCATTGCCTGCCAGGCCGGGGTCAGGATTTCCTGAAGAGTCAAGTACCGGCTGAAAACCTGTGATTTTGCCTTCGGCATCCCGGGATGGAGCCACACCAAAAAGCATGACAAGCTGCTGCACGCCATCGCCATTGCCCAGGAGTACCGTAAGGTTATCCTGATTGAACCCGCTGGAGCCGTCTAACACCTTGAGCGGGCTGGCACTCGGGTCGGAAGGCATGACGGAAAAAGCCGGTTGCACATCGGCCTGGAAAATAGTCAGGCCACTGTTGCCTGGCTTGGGTGTCAGCTCAAAGGTGGCAATTTGCCCGCCCATTAAGGCAGGAGCCTTCATCAGAAGACAAAATGCCAAAGTCAGGCCGGTGAAGCGTCGATAATCAAACCATCGGGGCGTCATTGTGGGTATCCTCCATGAAATCCTGATCCCGAATCCCCAGACTCCTCTTCAGGGTGATTGACCCGCCATTGGCTCGCCATTGACGACTGGCCGGGGCAGCTACCCTTGATCGGGCAAGATTGCGTTGATGATCGACCACCTTTGATATTTTGTCGGATTTGGATCCATCCAAACCGACCAGACATCACTCGCCTGTTCGCCGAGTCTCTGACATTCCGTGCCGGAGAGGCGAAAACTTGAGAAAATGTGATCAAATCGGAACGAATTTTGACATAAGCCGTTTTTTCGTCAAGCTCAACCTGATCTGAAAAATACCATGTAGTCGGAAAAATCACGGAACACCAGATTCACCAACGAGTTTATCAACTTTGCATAAATGCGAATTTTTTTGATAATTGAGCGAATCAGGAACCACCACAGATCGTCAATTAAGATAGCGGTTCACGAAGAAGCGAGTGAGTGGGTCTCTTTCGACCAGGCTTTTTTCAAAAAACCGGCGAAGCCACATTGGTCCGGATCAGTTAAGCTGAAGTCATGAGCGAAAATCCCGCATCATCTGACCGGCAGGAACCATCGGCACTAATGGCCGAAATGGTCAGGCGTGCGCAGGCTGGGGATTCAGCGGCCCGTGAAGAGCTTTTCAGGAGTATCTGGCCAGTGTGTCAGCGGGTAGCCCGGCGGATGTCGTCAAGCGACGAAGCAGCGGCCGATATAGTGCAGGACTCAATTGTGAAGGCCTTGGTCAATCTGCCACGATTTGATCATCGATCGTCATTCAAGACCTGGATGCTGCGGATTGTTGCCAACACCGCCACTGATCACCTGAGGTCGAACCGTCGGCGACGCGTGCTGATTGACATTACCACCTGGCGAAATGGCAGCAAAGCTCATACACCAGAACCTTTTATGAATGGTAATCCGACCCATGGGCTGGAACAGCAGGACTTACGCAAACTGCTTGATACGGCCCTGGCTGGTCTTACCACAGCGACCCGGGGCGCGTTTGTGCTTTATGCCGAGGCCGAGATGACCTATCAGGAAGTGGCCGACACGCTGGGCATTCCTCTGGGCACCGTGATGAGCCGGATTCATGCCGCACGCAAGAAACTTCAGGTCGCCATTGAAAAACTTGATAGCTCCTCACCGGAATCAGGCCAGCAATCTCGACTCAGGGAAACCAGTGGCCAATCAAACGAAAAACCGATGGAAACCGAATACCAAATGACAATTCAGGCTTTTTTAAACTCCTTCAAAAAAGGGGCTTACGCATGAATAACGATAAGATGCAGATCCGCTTCGGCAATACATCGGCCGACCCTCAGGAACTTGTTGAAGCCTGGCATGAGACCAGACCCGGCGTTGCTGAAGCCGACTGGAATTCCCTCTGGCAAAAAGCCGTGGGGCAGGCCGCTTCAGACGCTTCCACCAACGATACAGGAAGCTCTTATCTTCTTGGGAAAATTGCACTTGCAGCCTCACTTCTGGTTGCCGCCCGGCTAGGCTGGCAAATGACAGAATCACCCACCAACCAATCGCCCGAAATTCAGGCAGTTGTATCGCAGGATCATCAGGCCAGAGAAGTTACGGAACTTTCACCGCAACTTGTCTTGATTGACCTTCAGGAGGCCGACGACCTGGCGATTATCCGGCTGGACGACCAGCGATGCACACCTGAGGCACCCTGCCTTGAAACGGTGGAAGCCGCAACTGCAGAATCAGGCGGAACGGCAATTGCATCTAACTTCCAGCTTTTCAATGACCTGGAATCGATCGCGAACGACCTGAGATGAAACCGCATGCCGGTTTTTTGATTCAGCGAAGGCGACTGCTCGGCCGGCTCTGCCTGCTTGTGCCCGCTTGTCAATTGCAGCCTGCCCTTGCACAGAAACCAGAGCCAAAAACATCGATTGAACAGGAACCACGGCAGGTTACGGCCATGACGATTCGTGCCGTGCGGGGCAACGGGCCGGTTGACCCGAAGCTGAACCAGGTGGCTGACAAGCTGAAGCAAGTTCTACCAGGTTATCACTTTATGCTGGTGGAAGGGCGAACTGTGCGGCTTGAGAATGGCTCGCGGTTTACCATTGCCGCCGGTTCGGGCTCAGTGCTGGAAGTGCAGTTGAAGCAAAGCCTGAATGCCGAAGGCAAAGTGGAGCTTGGCCTGAAGTTGATGACACCTGGGCAGAAACCCTTTGAACCGGTGGTGAATTCGCCGCCCAACCAGCTATTTTTCGTGGACCGGAAGATTCGGGAAAATGAACGCCTGCTGATTGCCGTAGGGGCCAGGTGAATTTGGTTTCAGGTGAAAAGCTCAGGGGCTTGATTTGCAAATTGGAAATTAAGTAATTCTTCAGGTTCGTCAGGCTCAAATGATCTTTATGTACGTTGGAAAATCTGTTTCATTCAAGGAGGATCATAGTGGCTATTATCGCGAATATTTTGATTGGGATATGCTTTACCACATATGCATTTACCTGTCTCTGGCTGCTCATTATTGCGTCTGAGAAGCATATTCTGATGGTGCCTGCCTGCATTTTCATCCCATTAGCATCGCTGATTTTTGTCTTATTGAACTGGGAAGAGACCCGAAATCCATTTCTTTTAAAAGTGGCGGCATCTGTTTTTCTATGCACCGGGTTTGGTTTAATGCCCAATTGATCGTTGCACAGGTTTAAAATAATGGCAAAATAGTTGGATTCGGTAAGCAAAATATAGGGGCCAGGGCAGAGATGCGCCTGACCCCCGTTTTTTAAACCTTACCCCAGTCCTGACTTCAGAACCGATGATAAATCACGCATAGCCTGCGCCAATGGCTTCGGTATAAACCATATAGACCGAGGTGCTGGCTGTCATGAAAAGAATGTTCCGCTTGCGGCCGCCGAATGCGACATTCGAGCAGATTTCAGGCAGGAGGATTACGCCGATGCGGCTTCCGTCAGGGGCAAAGCAGTGAACGCCGTCGTAGCCATCGCCCACCCATCCGGCTGAGGCCCAGATATTGCCGTCGCGGTCGGCCCTGATGCCATCGGCCAGGCCTTCGCGGTTCTCAAAGGCCATCGAGGCAAACGTGCGGCCATTAGCCAGGCCAGTGCCTTCCTTCACCACATCCCACACCTTAATCTCTTTGGCAGCCTGGGGATAATGGCTACTGCCCGTGTCGGCCACATAGAGACGCTTGTAGTCGGGCGAGAAGCAAAGGCCGTTGGGCTTGAAAATGTCGTCGGCCACTTTGGCGACTTTGCCGGTTTTGGGGTCGATGCGGTAAATGGCTTCCTTAATTTCCAGAGGGCCCTTGTTGCCTTCATAGTGCATGAGGCTGCCATAGCCGGGGTCGGTGAACCAGATGGCACCATCGGGGGCAACCACGGCGTCGTTGGGTGCGTTAAAGCGTTTGCCCTCAAATTGATCGGCCAGCACGGTGGTGGTGCCGTTGTATTCATAGCGAACCACGCGGCGGTTGCCGTGTTCGCAACTGATCTGGCGGCCTTCACGGTCGAACGTGTTGCCATTGGAATTGCCAGCGGGCGAGCGGAATTTGCTCACGTGGCCATCGTCTTCAATCCAGCGGTGCTGGCAGTCGTTGGGGATGTCGGACCACATCAGGTAGCGGCCAACACCATTCCAGGCCGGGCCTTCAGCCCAGAGGAAGCCGTGGGCAATGCGCTTGATGGGCGTGTTGCCCAGCTTAAGGGCGTCGAAGCGTTTATCAAGGCCGATGATGTGCGGGTCAGGGTATCGGACGGGCAGGGCACCCGGGCGATAGTCGCGCGAGCTGGTGGAAGGCACGCTTTTGCCGCCGACAGTGATGGTGTCGTCGGCCTTGGCATTACCGGCCAGAAGACCGGCGACAGAACCGGCCATGGCCGTCTGGAGGAAAGATCGGCGCGATTTGAGGGATTCTTCCATAGCTAATTCCATTGTGAATCAGGGTGAGAATTGATTTTGATTGTGAGTTATGCAATATCATGCCGGTTTGCCGGGCTGAATTCCAGTAAAAAACGCTACGAAAAAAGTGGTGATTGTTCAGGCTTAAATGACTCGGAAACACAAATCAAAACAATCTGTAATCTCGCAATTGGTTTACGGATTCCCTGGCATGGTTCAAGGCCCGTTCAAGCCGCTGGCGCATCATGTCCATGGCTTCTTCATCCGTTTTAC
>CAZVMA010000021.1:0-15486 GCA_964628545.1 uncultured Pseudomonadales bacterium
CAAGTCAGCCCCGTCAAGTCAGCCGCGCCAGGGTCCCCACTGGGCCCTGATCCGGTCCGCCTCTCGGGTATCGCCGAGGGCAGTGCGCGCATCCGCGACCAACAGCCAGCCGTAGCGGGCGACGGTCGGGGTATTGCCCGCCAGCGCGATACCGCGACGCGCGAGTCGCTCGGCTTCGGCCGGTTCGGCGCGCGCAAGATGCAGTTCGGCGAGACGCAGCCACAGCACGGCATCCTGGGGGCGCAGACGCAGCGCCCGCTCCACCAGCACAACCGCCTCTTCCATTCGGCCGGCCGCAACCGAGCGGTCGCTCTCGCCGAGCAGCGCGAGCGTGGCCGGATCGTTGGCCGGCGCGGGTCGAGCTGGCTTGGCGTGTGTTTCGCTGCCGGTCGCGGATCCGGCTGTCGCTGCTGCGGATGCCGGCCCGACCGGCGGCGGCTTCGGCTTCGCGGCGTCCGCGGCCGACTCGCCGGTAGAGGTTGATGATTCGGACGACGGACTGCCGCGCGTTTCAACCGGCGCGGGGGGGCCTAGCGCGGCGCAGCCGCCAAGCAGCAGGACGGCGCCAGCCAGGGCTAAAAGTCGCCGAGCCATGAGCGTATCCGTTCAAGTGCGGAGGGCGGCGTCACCTGACAGCCGGGGAGGGTGCGCAGACTCACGTTCGCCGGCAGGTCGATTTCTACGGGCTCGCGCGAGCACGTCTGATCGGCCTCCAGCCCGGTGTCGTAATCGATGATGCGCGTGCTGTTGGCAGGCGGCAGCACGATCGGCTGCACCGCGAGACCGCCCATGATGGCGTTCCACACGCGCAGGGCGCCGCTGGCGCCGCTCAAGCGGGTCGGTTGGTTGTCGTCGGTGCCGATCCAGACGACCACCAGATGCATGTTGTCAAAGCCGACGAACCAGCTGTCCCGATAGTCGTCAGTGGTGCCGGTCTTGCCGGCAACGCCCGCGCGCGCGTAGGGCGATCCGCGACCGGTTCCGTAGCGCATCACGGCCTGCATGCCTCGAATCAGACTGCTTGCGGCGTCCGGCGCGATGCGCTGCACGCCACCCTCGATGGCGCGCTGGGACAGCGCCTGACCCGCGCCGTCCGTCACCGTGATCACGGCCTTCGGCTGGGCGCGGAAGCCGCTGTTGGCGATGGTGCCGTACAGGGTCGCTACCTCGAGCGGCGTTAGCGTTTCGGCGCCGAGCAGCAGCGACGGATAGCGGTTGCTGACGCGATGTCCGGAGAGATCCTCGACCCGGTCGGCGATGCTCTCGACGCCGAGATCGAGGCCCAGCCGGACGGTGGCCAGGTTGAGCGAATCGCCGAGCGCGCGCACGATGGGCACCGGCCCGTTGATGCGTTTGTCGTAGTTGCGAGGTGACCAGGTCTGATTGCCGATCCTGCGCGTCACCGGCGCATCGTCGACCATGCTGGCCAAGTGATAGCCCGACTCAAGCGCCTTCAGATAAATCACTGGCTTGATCAGCGAACCGATCGGGCGGCTGGCGTCGAGCGCCCGGTTGAAACCGTCAAACCCCGCAACCCGGCCACCGGCCACGGCAATCACTTCGCCCGTCTGGATGGTGCGGACGACGGCGGCGCCCTGCAGCGTGTTGGGTTTCAGCCCACGAGCCTGTTCCAGTTCCGCCAGCGTCGCGCCCATCGATTGCTCGACCCGCTCCTGCACCAGCGGGTTCAGGTTGGTGAAGATGCGCAGACCGCTTGAGGTGAGGTCCTGTTCGCGATACTGATCAGCCAGACCGCGGCGGACCAGGTCCATGTAGGCCGGGTAGTACGTGGCGCCGAGGCGTGTGCCGCGGGCGATGCGCAGGTCCGTGCCCATGGCCCGTGCGTGCTCATCCGGCGTGATCAATGCGTACTCGAGCATGCGATTCAGCACGAAGTTGCGTCGGGCGAGGGCGCGCTCTGGATGTCGATACGGGTTGTAGTACGAGGGCCCGCGGATCACCGCGATCAGCAGCGCAATCTCCTCTGGCGCCAGTTCGTCGATCGGCTTGTTGAAATAGAACTGCGCCCCGAGACCGAACCCGTGGACGGCGCGGCGACCGTCCTGGCCCAGGAAAATTTCGTTCACAAAGGCGTTCAGGATCTCCTCTTTCGAGAACCGGTAGTCGAGGATGATCGCCATGCCTACTTCGCGCAGCTTGCGCTCGATGGTGCGACGGTTGCTGAGGTAGAAACTCTTCACCAGCTGCTGGGTTAGCGTGCTGCCGCCCTGCTGTACCTCGCCCGCGCGCACGTTGGCCAAGAACGCGCGCAGGATACCGAGCGGGTCGAACCCGTGATGGGTATCGAAATTCTGGTCTTCGACCGCCTTCAGCGTTTCCGTGAGCAGGGTGGGGACCTGATCGGGCGCAAGCACGATCCGATCTTCGCCGTGGCTTGGAAAAAAACTGCCGATGGCTGCCGGATCCAGCGCAATGATCGGGATCATCTGGCCATCGCTGTCGGTGATTTCCAGGATCACGTCGTTCTGGAAATGCACCCGGATGCGCTGGATGTCGCGCGGCTGGTCGGGGAACGGGAACGCACGGAGATGGATGTCGAGTGCGCCCCGGTCACGGCGGAATGCGCCGGGCTGAGGCCGCGCCGAGACTGCGCGATAGCCGAGCCGCTCAAGAGTTGCCTCCAGACTCTTCATCGACAACAACGCACCAGGATACAGCTCGACCGGCTGCGCATAGATGACCGCCGGAACCGACCAGCGTCGACCTTCGAAGGTGCGCGTGATGGTGGTGTCCAGATAGCGCATGTAGCCCGCGGTGGCTGCCGCCAGCAGCAGGCCCGCGACGAAGCCGATCAGCAGCAGCCAGCGGAAGAACCGGCGCAGGCGCGACGGGGGATTCGATCGCTCGTCGCCTGAATCCGGCTTGGCGCTTTCGAGGTCCCTCTCGCGTGCACTGGCGCCGCTGCGAGCGCGACGCGCGCGCGCGCCGGGGCGCGGTACACGCGGTTCGGTGCGAGGTCCTTCTGTGGGCGGCACGATGATCGGTCTGCGTTCAGTTGTCAGCGTCGGGCGCGCAGGTTACCCCAGCCAGCGTAGCGGTGCTGCCGGTATCCGTTCGCACCAGGCGACAGAGCGAGCCATTGGTCTCAAGCCGGATCTGTGCGGGCGGCCCTGGAAGTCGACCGTCCGCCCGTTTGCCCTCCGGTCGCACGCGTGCCCCTGGCTCGAGGGTGATGACGCCGTCATCCACGAACGCCGCTGGCCCGAGGCGCGGCGGTGCGCCGGGAAACAGCGCGTTCAACGCGGTCTGGACGGCCGCATCTGCCGGGGTCTCGAGATGCGCGGTGACCCAGGCGGGCGGCGACATCGCCGAGGCCATGGCGGCCCCAAGCACCGCGACGCCAATCAGTCCGATCAGCGCGGCCGGCCAGGGGCCTGACCTGAAGTATGGGCTGACGTCTGATCTGATCCCTGGCCCGGCGCGTTGCCTCAGGCAGCGGCTAGCGCGGCCCACGTGGCGCCTCGATGGTGCGCACCTGGCGCCAGGCGGGCGGTCCGATCTGGTCGCTGCTAGCCCCGCGCACCGGGGCTCGTAATGCCGCTGACCTGGACCGCCCTACCGCTGCCGTCGCGGCTGCGGGCAGCGCGGGGCAGGCGCCGTTTGTCCGATAGCCGAGCGCGGCGGCCAGCCGTCCTTCCGATTCCGATCCGAGCGCGTGGTCGAGATCATCCGCGACCGAGCAGCCGGGCAGCGTGACGCCGGCTACGTCGGCGATGTTGGCGGGCGAAAATCCGTCGGCGTAGTCGCCAAAACCGATGTCGTTTACGCCCTGGAACTGGATCGAGAAGTAGGTCGTACCGCAGTTGTCCTCGGGATAGAAGCCATAGGGTTTGCCGCAGGTCGTTTCGCCCAGCTGGACAACTTCGACATTGATGCCGCGCAGGGCATTGATGATGGATTCGCTTGCGGAACAGGTATCCGGGCCCGTCAACACGAACACGCGGCCCAGTGACAGGCTTGGCAGCGCGCGGCCGCTGCTGACGGAGAAGCCCTGGGTCGTCGAGTGAAACGGCAGTGGCTCGAGCCGCGCGCCGGTCACGGGGTTGCGCACCGTGTGCTGGTCGTTGAACCGCTGCGATTCGAAAGCGCGCCCCCGCGTGCGGGCAGGGCCCGCCACCATGTACGCGAGCTCGCTGGCGATATCCAGAAAGCCGCCGCCGTTGTAGCGCAGGTCCAGGATCAGATCCTGAACGTTGGCGCTAGCAAACGCCCGGACCGCTTCGATCAATGCGGCCTCGGCCTGGGCATTGTGGTCGTTGAACAACAGGTACCCCACGGGACCAGTGGTGGTGGCAATGGTGCGAGTGACCGGTACCGGATCGTAGGTCACCTCGGCAGCGGTCAACGTGACCTCCCGGCGCGCGCCGGTACCGGGCTCTTCGAACACAAAGTTGTGGGCAACGCCGGTGGCGTTGGGATAGAGCGCCTCGTTCAGCGCCTCGACCACCGCGTCGCCCTGGTCGTTCACCGCGTCGATGCCGTCGATCTCGAGCACTCGCATGCCGCGCGCGATGCCGGTGGTCGAGCCCGCAGCGGGTGAGCCCGGTTCGACCAACGCCACCCGGATGTCGCGTGGCGCGCTCGGGGCAACGGTAGCCCAGAGGATGCCGTAGCCGATGCTGATGCCGGATTCGGATTGGCTCTGGTACTCGTCCGTGGGCGCCGTGAAATGAAAGCTGTCCTTTGGTCGACCGCTTGCCGTGGTCGCCTCGGTCTTCAGCAGCTCGAAATAGGTCGGGGTGTCGTAGAGGGCCGGGTCGAGATCCGGCACTTCTCGGTACCAGAGATACAGCTCGTGGGTCCAGGCCCGCAGCCAGTGGTTCTCGGTCAGGGTCGAGCCTGCTCGATCCGGGTAGGCGCGCCCGGTTGCCGGATCGGTGCCGACGCGCGGCACAGCGCACTGGGCCGCGAAGTCTGCCGAATCGCGAAACACCCCCGGCGTCCAGGTGACGGATGATCCGCCGCCGCCGCCGCCCGAACCGCCGCCACCGCCGCAGCCGCCCACGCACAGCAGTATCAGCGACAACGCCCGCCGGGCCTTCGCGCGGCTCGAGTTGATGATCATGCTTGCCGCTGCTCCGTATTCCGAGGCCAGAGGGCCATTGTCCGCAACTCAGTCGCCTCCGGGAACAAGGTCAGCGCCAAAGTGTCGCGCAAACCATGCTGCGAGCAGCGGAATGTCCGGCAACGATCCGGCCTCGGTATCGCTGCGAAAGGCGACATAACCATCCGGACGAACCAGGTAGAGCGTGGGTCGCGGTGCGTTCCAGCGGTGGGCGTCGCCGACCGCCACCACCAGGCGCGCGCGCGCGTTAAGCCAGGTCAGCGCGACCATGTCGAGCTGGCGCAGATACCGGGTGCGCACGGCTGTGCGATCCGCAACCGCCAGGATCACGGTCCAGTGCAGGCCATCGTAGATGGCGCTCCATGGACGCGCAGAGCCGTCCCCGCCGGACAGATCGGCGGTGAGCGGCACGCGCATACCGGCCCGCAACTGGCCGGGTGCCCCGGCGTCGAACCACATGCTGTCTGCTCGGTACGCGAACGCCACTTCGCCGGTTTCGCGGTCCGCCGCCGCCATGGCCGGGCTCGGTAGCGGCGCGCGGGTCCCGGCCAGTGCGCGCGGATCGCGGCCGACCAGTGCCCGGTGGGCGGCATCGCTGGCCGCATTCACGGCGTTGAACATTTCCCGCCGGTCGATGCTGTAGCCGGTGAGGATGCCGGCTGGCGCACCGAGTCGGAGGTGCGCTGCCAGTCGCCACGCGACATTGATGGCATCGTGGATGCCGGCATTCATGCCGAAGCCGCCTGCGGCAGACGACAGGTGCGCGGCATCGCCCGCGAGTAGCACCCGCCCCATCTGGTAGTCGGGCACGACGCAGCTGTGCATTCGGAACAGGCCGGTCCACGGGGCCCCGGTCACGCGAGCGCTCAAGGCCGGGTGACGGCCGAAACTCGACCGAAAGATCTGCAGGACGCTGTCGGCAGGCATCGCCCCCGGCGTGGCGTCCGGAAACTCGTCCTCGGTGAGGGTGGCGAAGAACAGAAAACCGGCGTCGAGCGGAAAACACAGCGCAACCCGCTCGGCGTCGAACAGAATTCGGCTCTCCGTTTGCACGCGTGTGTCCTCGATATCCAGCTCGCCGGCGATCCACCGCTCGGGATAATCGTGGCCCACCATCTTCAGGCCCAAAGCGTGGCGCACGGCGCTGCGCGCGCCGTCGGCGCCGATCAGAAAGCGCGCACGGATCACCTGTTCGCCCGCCGCGGTCTGGAGGGTTGCCGATACGGACGTGGCGTCCTGAGTGAGATGCAGGAACCGGGTGTCCGCCTGTACCGGGACACCTCGCGCCAGCAGCTGCTCGGCCAGAATCCATTCCACGTGCCACTGCTGCAGGTTCTGCAGCGCGGGATAGGGCGAGTCGATGGGCTGCGGTGTTCGACGCTGGATCTCGTTGCCGCTGGCGTCGAAGAAGCGGGCGGCCCTGATGGGTTGCGCATACGCCACGATGCGATCGGAAACGCCAAGGGGCGCCAGCAGTTCCAGCGTACGCGCGTGGATGGCGCTGGCGCGCGCGGTCTGATGCCGGATTGGGGCGTCGTCGATGATCCGTACGCGCACGCCCTGAGCGCTCAGCGCCAGGGCCGCTGTGAGCCCGGTGGGTCCGGCCCCGACGACAAGGACATCGCATTCAGAATTGGGGTCGCTCGCAAAATGGGTCATCGATGCACGCGTGCCTGATGGCGGTCTCGAAGTTGGGTTCATTATGTGGGAACCGAAGCGATCGTACGCGGATCCGCAGAGGCGTGGGCAGAGCTGAGAGCCCGGTAGATCGAATTCCGGTTTGTCTGGCTTGAACCGGAGGCCGGTACTCTGCAGAATGCGCGCCGTCCTAAGGGGTGGTTAAACCTGAGACACCAGGCAACTGGTGGACCCTTTGAACCTGATCCGGTTAATGCCGGCGTAGGGATAGGCCACATGCGAAGCGCGCCGGTCGGCGTGTCGTCCTTAGGGCATTCGTCAGCAATCGAGGTTATTGCAGAATGAACGCCCACTCATCCGAGTTCTTTATTCCGTTGCGCCATCGGCGCCAAGATCGCCCACCGTTGTGTGTCCGGCCCGGGTTGCGCCGCGTTGCGGCGCTTGGGTCCGTCGTGTTCGCGTGTGTGCCCGCGCTGGGGGCCGCCCCCGAGGCCGGCCTCGTCGCCAGCCGCACCGGCCCTATCGAGGAAATCATCGTCACCGGCGAGTTCCGCCGCACCACCGTTCTCGACACGTCTGCCAGCGTGTCGGTGGTGCCGCTGGCAGACTATCGCTCGGGTACGGTGAACCACCTGGAGGAGGTGCTGGGCTGGCTACCGAACGTCAACTACGCAAGTGGTGGTGCGCGCGCGCGCTTCCTGCAGATCCGCGGCATCGGTGAGCGCGGACAGTTCGCCGAGCCGCTCAATCCGTCCGTGGCGCTCATGGTCGATGGTGTCGATCTCACCAGTCTAGGCAGCGCGGCGACGCTGTTTGACGTTGAGCAGGTCGAGGTGTTGCGCGGCCCCCAGGGAACTCTTTATGGCGCCAACGCGTTGGCGGGCTTGGTCAACGTGCGCACGGCGGATCCCACTGACAGCTGGGGCGGTCGCGTTCAGTTCGACGCCGGCGATTATTCGGCGCGGGGCGTGGGCGGCGTGCTGTCAGGCCCGGTGGCCGAACGGCTGGCGATGCGCGTTTCCGGTCGCGTCTACCGCGATGACGGTTTCTATCGCAATGCCTATCTGGACCGCGACGACACCAGCGCGCGCGACGAGGTGACGCTGCGGGGCAAGATGGTGTTCGAGCCGGACGAGGCGCAAACCTGGACGCTAGCGCTCGGTCATGTCGACGTCGACAACGGTTTCGACGCCTTCTCGCTCGACAATTCCCGGCGCACCCTGTCCGATGCGCCGGGACAGGATCAGCAGCGCGCCACGTACGGCAGCCTGGGCCTGGTTCGCGACATCAGCCCGGCCACGCGGTTCGAGGGTGTACTCGGACTCGCCCGCGGTGAAACCGATTACGGGTACGACGAGGACTGGACCTTCGATGGCTTTCATCCGGATGGGTATGCCTCGACCGATCGCTATGTGCGCGATCGCGATACCGCCAGCCTGGATCTGCGCTGGCTCTCGGGCCCGTCGGGGCGCTTGTTCGGATCGGCCGACTGGGTGGTTGGGCTGTATGGTCTGACCGAGGACGCCGGGCTCGAGCGTCAGTACACGTTTGCCGATCCGTTCGACAGTGATCACTCGATCGATCGTCTCGCGGTGTACGGGGAAGTGGTTGAGCCGCTGTCCGAGTCGTTGCGCGTGACCGCCGGGCTGCGTTTCGAGCGCTACGCATCGACGTATCGCGACAGCGCGGGCGTTCGCTTTGACCCTGAAGACGACCTCCTGGGCGGACGAGTGGTGCTGTCGTGGGACTACCGCGCCGGCGCCATGGCCTACGCCAGTATTGCCCGCGGCTACAAGGCGGGCGGGTTCAACATCAGCGGCACGCTGGACGCCGATCTGCGCGAGTACGATCCGGAAGCGCTTTGGAACTACGAAGTTGGCCTGAAGGGACGCTGGCTAGACGACCGCTTGGAAGCGAGACTGGCGCTCTTTTCCATGCACCGCGATGACGTGCAGGTGGGCACCTCCATCACGCGCGTGCGCGCTGACGGCAGCGCCGAGTTCATCGACCTCATCTCGAATGCGGCGGAGGGTGACAATCGCGGGCTCGAGCTCGAGGCGCGCTATCGCGTGGCTGAGCCGGTGACCCTGTTCGCCAGCGTGGGCCTGCTGGACAGCGCGTTCGACGACTTCATCAACTCGAGCGGTGAAGATCTGGACGGTGAGCCAGAAGCGCATGCTCCGGAATGGCAGACGTGGTTCGGAGTCGAGTACGCCTTCGCGCCTCGCTGGTTCCTGCGCGTGGAGGGCGAGGGTAAAGACGCCTTTTTCTACTCCAACAGCGAGCGCTTTGTGCCCCGGCAGTCGGACGTACACTCAAGCGGCTATCTGCTGTGGCACGCAAGCCTCGGCTATGACGCCGAGCGCTACAGTCTGAAGCTGTGGGCCCGCAATCTCGGCGACGAGGACGTGGCTACCCGCGGCTACTACTTCGGTAATGATCCGCGGGATGGCTACGCGGCGAACGGCTACACGCAGTTCGGTGAGCCGCGTCGCGTCGGCATTACTCTGACGGTGTGGAACTGACCGGCTTTGCGCCCAGCGTCTGCGCAATGAGATGGTCGGCCGTGTCGAGGGCTGCCTTGCGGCCCTCGTTCATGCCGATCAGGTAGCGACCGTCCACGATCAGCATGGGTACGCCGGTGATGCCGATCGAACGCAGCGTACCCTCGGCCTGACGCAGCCGAGTGGTGACGGCCGGCCCGCGTGCGGCCGACAGGAATTCGGCCTCGCTGGCGCCGAAGCCGTCCACGAACGCGGCCACCGCCTCGATGGATACGAACTGACGTCCGGTATCGTGGATCGCTTTGAACAGGCGATCGTGGTTGCGCGCGCGGATGCCCAGCTCCTCCAGCGTGAAGTAGGTCTGGGCCAGAATCGTCCACGCCGGCGAGAAAGTGGCGGGCAGCCGCTCAAACCGGACGCCCTCGGGCAGCTGCTCCTGCCACGACTCGATCATCGGGTCGAAATTGCGGCAGTGGATGCAGGCGTAGGAAAAGACCTCCTGCACCAGCAGGGGCGTCCCCGGCTTGCGTGGCGGCGCATCTTCGATCACCTGATAGTGCGTGCCCTCGGCAATGCCGCCGGTCGAGCCCGTGGTGTACCAGACTCCGATGCCGAACACGACGGCGGCCAGCACCAGGGCGCAGCCGACGATGGCGGTGCGGATGCGGTCGATGCGCGGGTTGGGCGCCCGGGAAGTATTGGCGGTCTTGCGGCTCATTGCGGCGCTCCGAAGATTAGGCGGCTCGGCAGAGTGTACTGAACTGGGCTGTCAGATTGCAGGCGTGCCGATTGCTGGCCCGAGCGCGCGGGCGCGTCAAATGCGGTCGAGCGAGCTGTGGCATACTCTTGCGGTTGCCCCGCAAGGAACGCGCCCGATGCCGGATGCCACGCCAGAACAGGCTGCCGAACAGTACGTGCTGTACCAGTACGCCACGTGCCCCTACTGCCAGCGGGTGCTGCGATTCCTGGCCGAGGCCGGGGTTGATCTGCCGCTGAAGGATACCCTGCGCGACCCTGCCGCCCGGCGTGAACTGATCCAGGGCGGCGGCGACAGCCAGGTGCCCTGTCTGCGCATTGAGCGCGACGGCCAAGTGAGCTGGCTATACGAATCGCTGGACATCATCGCCTACCTGCGCCAGCGCCTGCCGCTGCGCCCCGCTTGAGGGCACCGCTTGAGGGTCCGACCCAGGCCGGGCGCAACTGTTGCTTGGCAGGCGAATTTGCTAAGGTCCGGCGCACCGACCTGTCATCCGGCTTCACGCCGCATCAAAACCCGTTTTTCGACCACCGTTCAATCCACTGACCAAAGAGGCAGCAGTCATGAAACTTGGACTGATTTCCGGCTACTCCGGCCGCAAGATGAGCATCCCAATCGACGCCGTCCGCCATGCGGAAAATCTGGGCTACGACTCGATCTGGACGGCGGAAGCCTATGGCTCTGACGCCGTGACGCCGGCGACCTGGATCCTGGCGCAAACCACGAAGATCAAGGCGGGCACCGCCATCATGCAGATGCCGGCCCGTACGCCGGCAATGGCGGCGATGACCGCGATGACGCTGGCCGAACTGTCCGGCGGTCGCTTCATCTGCGGCGTGGGCGCCTCTGGTCCGCAGGTGGTCGAGGGCTGGCATGGTGTGCCCTACGGCAAGCCGGTCACCCGGCTGCGCGAATACATCGCCATCATGAAGCAGATCATAGCCCGGCAGGGTCCGGCCACGTTCCAGGGCGAAATGTATCAGTTGCCCTACAGCGGCCCGGGCGCCACGGGTCTCGGCAAGCCGCTGAAGAGCATCCTGCACTGCGAAGAAGACATTCCGATTTATGCCGCCACCATCACCCCCGCGGGCGTGCAGGCGGCTGCGGAAGTGGCCGATGGCTTCTTCCCCGTGTGGATGGATCCCGAGCAGTTCCACGTGTTTGACGAGCCGATTCGCAAGGGCTTCGCCAAGGCAGGCAACGGCAAGGACCTCACCCAGTTCGACGTGGCGCCGTTTGTCACCTGCATCATGGGCGACGACGTCGAACAGTGCATGCTGCCGATCCGCGGCAACATGGCGCTGTACATCGGCGGCATGGGCGCGCGCGGCAAGAACTTCTACAACGATTACGCGAAGCGGCTTGGCTTCGAAGAGGCGGCGGTCAAAATTCAGGATCTGTACCTGGCCGGTCGCAAGGACGAGGCCATGGCCGCGGTGCCGGCCGAGCTGATCGACGCCTGCCATCTGGTCGGCCCTGCCGCCCGCATCAAGGATCGTCTGCAGCGCTGGAAGGAAGCGGGCAAGAAAGGCCATGTCTCGAGCATGTTGATCGGTTCGCAGCAGCCGCAGGTGCTGCAGCTGCTGGCCGAAAACGTCCTCTGACCGCTCGCCGCCGCGCTCACCTGGCGCGGCGGCGCCCTGCGCTACAGCGCTTGAACCATCGCCCAGGCGCGCTCCGATCGGATGCGCGCCGCATCTTTGAATTCCAGCGCGCTCGCCGAGCTGGCGTTACCGTCCAGCCCCCGCTTGTACACGCCCTGAATGATCGCGGCCGACCGGAACATGTTGTAGATCAAGTAGAACGGCCAGTTGTCGATCGGGCCGATGCCCGCCTCGGTGCAGTAGGCTGCGACCAGCTCGGACTCGCTGGGAATGCCCAGCGCATCCAGATCCGCGCCTGCCAGGCCCACGTCGTTGTATGACTCGCCGTGGTAGTCCTGGCACAGGTAGCCGAGGTCGGCCAGGCCGTCGCCCAGAGTCGACAACTCCCAGTCGAGCACCGCGACGATACGGGGCTCATCTGGATGGATCAGCACATTGCCCAGTCGATAATCGCCGTGCACGACCACCGACGGACCCGGTGCAGGAATGTTGCGCGGCAGCCATTCGATGAGGTGATCCATGGCGTCTAGCTGTTCGGTGCGCGATGCGAGGTACTGCTTGCTCCAGCGCCCGATCTGCCGCTCGTAGTAGTTACCTGGCCGGCCGAAATCCGCGAGGCCGACCTGTGCCGGATCAACCCGGTGCAGGCGCGCCAGCGTGCGGGCCAGGTCGAGGTAGATCGCCCGCCGTTCGGGCGGCGCGAGGCTTGGCAGGCGCGTCTCGGTGAACACGCGGCCTGCGACCCATTCCATGACGTAGAAGCGCGTCCCGATCACTGCGGTGTCGTTGCAGAGCGCGACCATGCGCGGCACTGGGACGCCAGTGTCCGCCAACGCCGCCATCACGCGATGCTCTCGGTCCACTTGATGAGCCGAGGGCAGCAGTTCCCCCGGCGGCTGTTTGCGCAGCACGTACCTGCGGCCACCGGCCGTCAGGCGGAAGGTCGGGTTCGACTGTCCGCCATCGAACTGCTCGATCTCGAGCGAACCATCGAACGGGGGCAAGTGTGCGCGCAAGAAAGAAGTGAGCGCGTCTACATCGAAGCGGTGGGCCGCGCGCACGGGCGTCAGAACAGCGTCGCTCATGGTCGTGTCTCTCTGATCTCGGGCGAAACGCAAATTAAGCGGGGAAGCATACGGCTTGATCCGGGCTGCCGCAAAATGCGAGGCTTGCGCGCTGACTTAGGGTTCGTTCACAGGAGGGGAAACCATGGCTCTCGCGAAGCGCATGGCAGTTACGCTGCCGGCAGGACCGAAACTGGAACACACCATCCTCGGACTCCGGAGCCCCCGACACGCTCACCCAGATTGCGGCGATCGCGCACCATACCCGCACGATCCGCATCGGCGTGGCGGTCACCCCCGTCTACACCCGCACGCCAGCCGTCATCGCGGCGTCGGCCAACGTCATCGCGCAGGTGCTGCCCGGGCGCTTCATCATTGGCCTTGGCTCGTCCAGCCAGACGATCATGGGTCAGTGGAACGG
This sequence comes from uncultured Pseudomonadales bacterium, assembly GCA_964628545.1. Lineage (GTDB taxonomy): Bacteria > Pseudomonadota > Gammaproteobacteria > Pseudomonadales > Azotimanducaceae > UBA7803. Next base: position 13,075 of record CAZVMA010000021.1, read on the forward strand.
CATACCGCTCGACCGGCCGCTGACCCGGGTCAAGGAGACCGCCATCATGGTGCGCTCCATGCTGAAGGGCGAGAAGTCGGACTTCGATCTCGAGACGCTGTACAGCAAAGGCTACCGGCAGCCGGCGACCGAAAACCCGCCGCCGATCTATCTGGCTGCCCTGCGCGCCAACATGATCGAGATGGCCGCCGAGGTAGGCGACGGCGTGATCTTCAACCTGTGGCCGAAGGGCGCGCTGCCGAAGATGATGGAGCATGTGCGCATCGGCGCCGCGCGCGCCGGCAAGAATTGGCAGGACGTCGAGGTGGTGAACCGCGCCATGGTGCTCGTCACCGACGACAAGGCGCACGCCCGCAACCTGTTCCGCGCGGCTTTTGCGCCGTACTACGCCACGCCCGTCTACAACGCCTTCCTCGCGTGGGCGGGTTACGAAGAGGCCGCCGAAACCATCCGCGAGGGCTGGGCCGCGAAAGATCGCGACAAGACGGGCGGCGCACTCACTGACGCCATGATCGACGAGATCGCCATCATCGGCGACGAGGACGAATGTCGCGCACGCATCCAGGAAGACGCCGATGGAGGCGTACACACCCATATCGTCGCGCCCATGGCGGCCTCGGCGGCTGACGTGCAGCGCACGTTTGAGGCCTTCACCGCCGATCGCTTCACGCTGCGCTGAGGGGTGGGTTATGGATTATCAGAAAATCATCCTCGACCATCCGCTGCCGCGCGTGCAGCGGATCACCCTGAACCGCCCGGAGAAGCGCAACCCGCTCTCGAACGAGCTGCGTTCCGAGCTGTTCCACGCGCTCGAGACCGGTGACCAGAACCCGGAGATTCGAGTCACCATCATCCGGGGTGCGGGCTCCTGTTTCTCTGCCGGGTATGACCTCCAGTCCGATGTCTCGCAGGGCCAGCCGTTCCATACCGCGGGTGGGCTTGGCAACTGGCCGCGGCACGTGGTCGATGGCTTCTTCCACATGTGGGACCTGGCCAAGCCGGTGATCGCGCAGGTGCATGGATACTGCCTCGCCGGCGGCACGGAGCTCGCGACCGCCTGCGATCTGGTCTACGTCGCGGAAGACGCGAAGATCGGCTACCCGGTGGTGCGCACCATCAGCCCGCCGGATAACCAGTTCTACCCCTGGATCGTCGGCCTGCGGCGCGCGATGGAGCTCATGCTCACCGGCGACCACATGTCCGGTCTCGAAGCGGCCGAGAGTGGTTTCGCGAACCGGGCGTTTCCCGAGGCCGAACTCGAGGAGCAGGTGCTGCGCATTGCCGAGCGCGTGGCGCGTACCCCCACCGATCTGCAGCAGATCAACAAGCGAGCCGTGCATCGCCAGATGGACGCCATGGGTATCCGTGCAGCCATCCGGGCCGGCACTGAAATGCAGACGCTCGCCACGTTCACGCGGACGGCTCAGGACCACTTTGCGGATATTCGCAAGGGGCTGACGCAGGCGCTCAGCAAGCGTGACGCGGAGTACGGCGATTACCGCACCCGCAAGCCCGGCGCCGACTGATCGCGTGTCTGTGCTCTACATCGTCCGCCACGGCGAGACCCAGTGGAATGTCGCTGGCCGCGTTCAGGGGCACGGCGACTCGCCGCTGACTACCCGAGGGCAGGCGCAGGCGCGCGCCAACGGCGCGCTGCTGGCCCGGCTGGGCGGCGTGGTGGAGATGCGCGTCTCGCCGCTCGGCCGCACGCGCCAGACCGCGGCGCTGCTGCTGGAGCAGCACCCCGAGCCGCATCCCCGCGTATCGTTCGAGCCCGCGCTCATGGAGCGACACTCCGGAACGTGGGAGGGGCTGACCGGCGCCCAGATCGCCGCGCGCGACCCGGCACTCTGGGATGTGCGCAATGACGATCCCTATCATCATCGTCCGCCGGGCGGCGAAAGCCACGTCGACCTCGAGCATCGCACGGCCGAGCTGGTCGCGGAGCTGCAGGCGCACCTCGCCGGGCGCGGATCTGCATCGGGCCCCATGGCGGTGGTCACCCATGGTGTCCTCGGTCGTGTGCTGATCAAGCGCCTGCTGGGTCTCGACCCGACCGAGGCCATGCGCGTGCTGCAGCCGAATCACCTGGTCTATCGGCTTGAAGCGAAGACTGTCGGGCCGGACGCCGGCCAGAGCGACATCATGGTCAGTCATTTTCTGAATGGTCGTGGCCCGCGGCCGGGGCTGATGCGTCACTGAGCGTCGACCCAGCGGGTCGCTGCAGAGCTGCCATGGGTTCGCTGCTGGCGCTCGGTGCTGACGCTGGATGCTGAAGCTGGGTGCTGAAGCTGGATTGCCTGCGCTCGGCGCCGGTGAAACAATCCGTGCTCGCAAAATCGCAATCTTGGACTGCAGGGGGACAACCATGAAAGTGGATGGTGGCATCGGCTTCGAGCTGGATCAGTGCGG
>CAZVMA010000021.1:15496-15919 GCA_964628545.1 uncultured Pseudomonadales bacterium
AGACCAAGGCGATCGTGGTCGGGGAAGACTTCCACTTCGGCTACAGACGGCAGGGCAACGTGGAGACGCTGCGCAACCTGGGGGCGAAACTCGGATTTCGGGTGGAGCCGGTGAAGTTGATCGCGCGACCCGATGGCGTGGACGAGCCGGTGAGTTCGACGGCGATCAGGCGCGCACTGGCCGGTGGTCAAGTCGAGATCGCCGCTCGGCTACTCGGGCATCCTGACTGCGGAAACCTCGCACGACCCGTTTTTCCCGCTGCTGGTTGCAGCGCAAAACACCAGTCGGGTGGAGTTGATGACGTCCATCGCCGTGGCGTTCGCGCGTACGCCGATGGTCCTCGCGAACATCGGCCACGACCTGAACGCGGTCTCCAAAGGGCGCTTCATCCTCGGTCTCGGCTCGCAGATCAAGCCGCACATC
>CAZVMA010000022.1:0-2601 GCA_964628545.1 uncultured Pseudomonadales bacterium
CTTCGTGATGTCGGCGTCCTTCACCAACCAGACGCTGGCGCAGATCGAGCTGTGGGCGAACCCCGGCAAGTACGAGAAGAAGGTCTACGTCCTGCCGAAGCACCTGGACGAGAAGGTGGCGGCACTTCACCTGGCGAAGGTCGGCGCGACGCTGACGCAGCTGAACAAGCAGCAGGCCGACTATATCGGCGTCGCCGCTGAAGGGCCCTACAAGCCCGAGTACTACAAGTACTGAGCAAACGGGGGTACCGGTGTCGAAAGCGACCAGCGAGTTGATCCAGCTGCTCGATCTCGAGGAGATCGAGCACAACCACTATCGCGCGACCAGTCCGAGCGAGGGCTGGCAGCGCGTGTATGGCGGCCAGGTCATCGGTCAAGCGCTGGTCGCCGCATCGCGCACCGTGCCGGAAGACCGCACGGCGCATTCGCTGCACGGCTATTTCCTGCGCCCGGGCGACACCACCGTACCCATCCTGTACAAGGTCGACCGCATTCGCGACGGCCACAGCTTCACCACTCGGCGCGTCGTGGCGATCCAGCACGGACGCCCGATCTTCAACATGTCGATCTCGTTTCAGGTGGCGGAGGATGGTCTATCGCACCAGTTCGACATGCCCGACGTACCGCCGCCGGAGTCACTGCCCGACGAGCGCGAACTGCGCGAAGGCTGGCTGGCCGAGTTTCCGCAGTATCAGACCGAGGGCTGGAATCGGGAGCGACCGATCGAGGTACGGCCGGTAGACCCGGTCAACATGTTCAAACCCGAGCGCCGAGCGCCGCTGCAGCGCTGCTGGATGCGCTGTCGCGACCCGCTGCCAGACGACCCACGGCTGCACCAGTGCGTGCTCGCCTATCTGTCCGACTGGTCGCTGCTGGATACCGCCATGCTGCCCCACGCCGTCAGCTTCATGCAGCCAAACGCACAGGTGGCGAGTCTTGATCACGCCATGTGGTTTCATCGGCCGTTCCGGGCCAACGACTGGCTGCTCTACGTGCAGGACAGCCCAAGCGCGAGCGGCGCGCGCGGCTTCAACCGCGGCCTGGTCTACACGCGCGACGGCGTGCTGGTTGCGTCGGCCGCGCAGGAAGGGTTGATTCGTATCCGGCCCTGATCATGATCGGTAGCGGGGAGCCAGCCCGTCCGGTAACAGAAACTGGAACTGAAACACCAAGACGCGTGTGAAGTGACTCAACCTCTAAGATCTTTGTTATGGGCCTTGGCAAGCGCTGCGCTGTGTCCACCTCTGCTTGTAGTTGAGCTCAGCGCTCTGTTCTTCTCCGGAATGGTGATCAGCGAGACCGCTAATTCGTTTCTGGTCAAAGCGCTGACAGGCGTTATCGCGATCATGATCGGACTGATCCCCTGCGCCTTGTCTGTATTCGCCTTCATGGTCAGCACCCGAGCGCGCGCGGCCGCAATATCGATGCCGAAACGCACCCGAGCCCTAGCCACCACCGCCGTCATCATCGCCGGCTTCGTGGCGGCCATCGTCCTGCTGTGGCAAGTTTACCTGGCGCTGATGGTCAGCGGTTTCTGCAGCCTGGAAGGCTGTTAACGCCGAGCAGGCGAGCTCAACCGGCTTCTTCAAGAGGCTGCGCGGTCAGTCGAACGCCGAGCGCGCGCGCGACGCGAACGACGGTGTCGAACCTGGGCTTGGCCCCCGGGGCCAGCGCCTTGTAAAGGCTCTCTCGCCCTAAGCCGGATTCCCGCGCGACGAACGACATCCCGCGTGCGCGCGCCACGTCACCCAAAGCACGGAGCAGCAGATCGGTATCGTCCGCCTCCAGGACCGTGTTCATGTACGCCGCAAACGCCTGGTCGTCGGTGAGGTGCGTGGCGACGTCAAAGGACATGCGCCTCGGTTTCGATCTCGCCTTGTTCATGCGGTATCTCCAACTCGAGCAAACCTGCGCGTAGTTGCCAATCAGGTGTTGATCGCTTTGTCGAAGGCAGGCCGCGCTTCGAGACGCCGCACGTAGGCGCGGAGATGTCCCAGTTCATCGGGGACGCAGCCCAGCTTACGCGCCATGTAGCAGGCATGACCAAGCATGAAATCCGCGCCAGACAAACCACCAATGACATAGTCGACTCCGTCGAGTTGCTGATTCAACGGCTCCAGTGTCTTGGTCAATAAGCGTCTGGCCTGGCTCAAGGCTTCTTCGTTGCGTCGCTCAGGCGGCAGCAGAAGCGTTTGCACCACAATCGTGTTGACCGGCGGCATGACCATTCCCTCGCAGTAGTGGAACCACTGCAGATAGCTTGGAAACAGCGCCGACTCAGCGGCTGGTCTGAGCGCCCCATCGCTGTGGCGAGCAATGATGTACTCCACGATTGCCCCGGACTCGTACAGGGTCACGTCACCGTCTTCCAGAACCGGAACGCGACCGAGCGGATGGCGAGCGCGGTGTTCGTCAGACTTCAGCGCACGAGGGCTGAATTCCATCCGGTTAAGCTCGTAGGGCAATTCGAGCTCCTCCAGCAGCCAAACGATACGGCCGGCGCGGCTGTTGGGCGCGTGGTGCAGCTTCAGCATGGGGTTCTCCTCGGACGTTTTCGATCAATGCGGCGAGTCAAGCCGGTCGGTTGAACACTGGGCGACG
>CAZVMA010000022.1:2701-15593 GCA_964628545.1 uncultured Pseudomonadales bacterium
CGAGCGCGTGACTGGCGCCGACAAGCCGAGGCAGACGCGCTGACCCACCCCAGGCCGGAACCGTGCCAAGATCCAGTTCGGGGAGTCCGATCTGGGCTCCGGTATCTGCTGCCAGCCGGAAGTGACAGGCCAACGGCAGCTCGAGTCCGGCCCCGAGGCAATAGCCAAAAAGAGTAGCTATCGCCGGCTTGCCGCCGTTCTCGATCATGTCCAGCACACGATGCCGCTGACCGAAGAACGCGTCTGCGCTGCCGGCTCGCCGCACACCCTCCGGAATCTGTCGCAGATTCATCCCGGCGGAGAAGTGGTCCAGACCTTCAGCGGTGAAGACCAGCGCCCGAATGGCGTCATCCGCAAGCACGCCAGGCAGTTGCGCGTCCAGGTAATCGATGTATTCGAGACTCATCAGATTCCACGGCGGGCCGTTGATGCTGAAGGTCGCCACGTGGTTGGTCACAGACAAGAAAAGCGGTGGGCTCACGTTTGCATCTCCCGTGCAGAGGGTCTGATGGATTGCCGCGCTGTAACCGCTACTTCAGATCCGGATTGCCCGCATTGTTCCACCAGGCCACATCAGAGTGCGCGCGCAGGTCGAGCTCGAATGTCCATGCCGACCGGTGCTGGTGCGCGAGATGGTAGTAGGTGTTGGCCACCTCGGCCGGCAGCAGCAGGCCATCGTGCGCCTCCCCTTTGTGTCTGCGCAGCGCCTCGAATCGCTCTGGGCCCAGCAGCTTGCCAAGCGTATCGGGCGCGTCGACTGCGCCGTCGATCACGATGTGGGCAACATGAATACCCTTGCTCGCAAACTGGGCGTTTAGCGACTGGCAAAGCATTCGTCGACCACCCATGGCGGCCGCGTGTGAATGCTGTCCCGCGTTACCCCGCATCGCGGCAGTCGCGGACGTCACCAGCAGCGTTCCGCTGCCCCGTTGCTCCATGTACGGGAACAGCACCTGTGCCAGACGGAACAGCCCAAAAGTCGCCATCCGCCAGCCCATCTCGAACATCTTCAGGGACGTGCCGGCCAGACCCCGATCACCAATCTGGGCGCCCAAGTTGAATACCGCGACGGTGATCGGGCCGATCTCAGCCTCGATTCGGGTAACCAGCTGCTCGATGCTGCCATCCTCCACCGCGTTCAACAGGAAGCCGCTGGCAGCGCCACCTTCGGCTTCGATCTCGGCCACCAGTCGCCGAAGCCCAGCCTGATCGCTGCGCCGCGCCAGACAGGCGTGATAGCCCTCGCGGGCAAAGCGTTTGGCGACATTACCGCCGATACCGGCACCCGCACCGATCACGAGACAGACTGGTCTTTCCATCAGGATGGTCCTCTGGCGAAACCGGCCAATCAGGCCGCGCTGGGGCGCCGCATGCGCCCGTTGTCATTCTGAACTGACCAGTCCAGAATTCAAGCATGGCGCGCCCAATTGAGTTCGATCGCAGCAAAGCCCTCGAAAAGGCCATGGCGCTGTTCTGGCGCAAGGGCTATCAGGCAACTTCTCTGGCTGAACTGCTGACCGCCACTGATATCGGGCGCAGCAGCTTTTACGCAGCGTTCAGCGACAAGCGCTCGCTCTACATGATGTGCATGGATTTGTTTGCAGAGCGCACCCTGGCGCTGCTTCAGGAGGCGCGCTTGGAGCGACCACCGCTTGAAGTGCTGCAAGACTTTTTTGCGAATAAGTTCCGCGGCGGCGGTGCGAGCCGAAGCAACTGGGGATGCATGCTGGTGAATTCGGTGCTGGAAATGGCCGGGGTTGATGAGGGCATCGTTGCGCGAGCAAGTGCTCATCTAACTGGCCTGCAGCACTACTTCGAAAACTGTCTTCGGGACGCTGGCGCCAGGCCGGCACAAGCGACAGAACTAGCCGCCATTCTGATGCTGTTCCTCGAGGGTATCCGCGTGTCAAACCGGCGGCGGCTGCCCCAGCCGCAGCAGCAACAGACCATCGCCGCAACTTTCCGCATGATCCGGAGCGTCATCGCATGAGCACCGCCCCACCGCCACTGCCGATCAATTTCACCACGATTCAGGGTCTTCGCCTGGCGCATGTCGAGGCGGGTAGCGGCGACCCCATCGTGCTGCTGCACGGCAACCCGACCTTAAGCTACCTGTGGCGCGATGTCCTGCCACCGCTGGCTGGCCACGGGCGCTTGATCGCGCCCGACCTGATCGGTCACGGCGCGTCCAACAAGCTGCCGGAAAGCGACGGACCCGAGCGCTACACGTTCGAGCGAACGTACGAGCTGCTCGCGGCACAGCTGGAAGCGCTGGACGCGCGGCAGCGTGTAACCCTGGTCGTGCACGACTGGGGCAGTGCCCTTGGCTTTCACTGGGCGCGCCTTCATCCGGGAAGGGTTCGCGGGATTGCCTACATGGAAGCCATCGTCATGCCGTTTCCGTCCTGGGACGACTGGCCGGAAAACGCGCGGGGCATCTTTCAGGGGTTCCGATCAAGCAAGGGTGAGGACCTCATCCTGAACCGCAACCTGTTCATCGAGAGCGTTCTGCCCAACTCAATCCTGCGCCGGCTGTCGGAGACCGAGATGGCGACCTATCGCGCGCCGTTCCCCCGCGAGGCCGACCGGCTGCCAATGCTCTCGTGGCCCCGACAGATACCCATCGCTGGCGAGCCGAAACACATGGTCACGTTGGTGCAGGCCTACGCGGACTGGCTGCAGTTGAGCCCGATACCCAAGCTCTTCGTCAACGCGGACCCGGGCTCGATCCTGATCGGTCGTCAGCGCGAGTTCTGTCGTCGATGGCCAAACCAGCAGGAAGTCACAGTGCCCGGCCTGCACTTCATTCAGGAGGACTCCGGCGCAGCCATTGGTCAGGCCGTTGCAGCCTGGCTCGCGACACTCGATTGAGGCAGCCGGCAATGCCATCACGCGCGGGGTGAAACCTCACCGAAGCCCCAAGCGGCCGGGGCAAAACCCAAGCTGCTCGGCCAAAAGCACGTCAAATACAATAAAGTCGCGACTATTTCGCAGCCTTCGCTACAATCGTCGACATGGATCGCTATCTCGACCTGCTCATCAAGAAAGATCTCGAGCGCAAGCTCGTACTGGTCACCGGGCCGCGACAGGTCGGCAAGACCACACTCTGCCGTCAGTTCATGGCGAGGTTCGGCACCGCGCAGTACCTCAACTGGGATGTCGCGGCGGATCGCCAGGTGCTGCAGCGTCAGAGCTGGAGTCCTGCCAGCCGGCTCCTGATCATGGACGAGATTCACAAGACGCCGGCCTGGAAAGGCTGGCTGAAAGGCGTGGTTGATGGGCGCCCCACGCATCAGTCCCTGCTGGTCACCGGCAGCGCACGAATGGAAACCTGGCGGCAGAGCGGTGACTCTCTGGCCGGGCGTTACCTGCTGTACCGGCTGCACCCAGTGTCGGTGCGTGAGTGGTGCGAGCAGTGTGGGGCTACGCCCGAGGCGGCACTGCAGCACCTGATCAACCGTGGCGGCTTCCCGGAGCCTTGTCTCGCTGAATCCGACGAAGATGCCGATCGTTGGCGCCGGCAGTATTTCACTGACCTGATTCGCGAGGACGTGCTCGAGTTTTCTCGCGTGAACGAAGTGCAGACCATGCGCCTGTTTGCGGAACTGCTGCGCGAGCGGGTCGGTTCACCGCTTTCCCTCGCGTCTATCGCCCGTGATCTCGCCGTCTCGCCGAACACGCTGAAGCGCTACCTCGACATCCTACAGGCACTCTACATCGTCTTTACCGTGCAGCCGTGGCATCGCAACATTGGCCGCGCAATCCTGCAGACGCCCAAGGTGTACTTTTTCGACACCGGTCTCGTGCGCGGTGACGAGGGCGTGCGATTCGAGAACGCCGTGGCCACCATGCTGCAGAAGCACGTGCATTTCCGGCAGGACGCGCGCGGGAAAGCAGCGGGGCTGCACTACATCCGCACCAAGGATGGCGCGGAGGTTGACTTCGCGGTCAGCGAAGACAACCGTCTAACCCACCTAATCGAGTGCAAGCTGGCCGATGCCAAGCCGCACGCGGCGCTGGTTCGCTTTGCGCGTGCGTTCCCGGACGCCGAGGCCGTGCAGATCGTCAGACATCTGCGGCAGGAGGAATATCGCGCCGGTCTGCGCATTACAAACGCGGCGGACTGGTTGCGCGGGCTCGAGGCCTGAGGCGCGCCCGCACCCGAGACACCCTTAACAACCATCACGTTTGATTGTGTCGCGACAGCGCCGATGCGAGCATAGCGGCTTCCATGCGCGGAGCTGCCTTGCAAATGAGCGAAACTTCCAACCTGCGTGACCAGGACGAATTCCGGGAATATTGCCGCCGCTGGCTGGAGGAGAACCGGCCGCCGCCGCCCAGCTCCCCCTTGCCGCAGGCCGCCTACGAGGTCACCTACGAGGACCACCGCAACTATCTGGTGGACTGGCAGGCCCGCTGCTACGAAGCGCAGCTGATTGCCACCGACGTGCCCCGGGAATACGGCGGCCACGGCCATCAAAATTTCCAGGCCATCGCGAGCGCCGAAGTGCGGCGCGCGAACGTGCCCTACTTCATCAACTGGATCGGTCTCGGCATGACGGCCCCGACGCTGCTCGTGCACGGCACCGAAGAGCAAAAGCGCCGCTTCCTGCCGCCCATCTTCACAGCCAGCGAAATCTGGTGTCAGGGCTTCAGCGAGCCCGGCGCGGGTTCCGATCTGGTGTCGCTGCAAACCTCGGCTGTGAAGGACGGGGACAACTGGGTGGTGAACGGCAGCAAGGTGTGGACCAGCCTGGGCGCACTGGCCAGCTGGATGCTGCTGCTCGCGCGCACCGACAAGCACGACAAATACAACGGCATCACCTACTTCCTCGCGCCAATGGACCAGCCCGGCGTCACCGTACGGCCGATCCACAAGATGACCGGCGAGGCCGGCTTCAACGAGGTCTTCCTCGAGAACGTGATCATCCCCGATCACCTGCGCGTCGACGCTGTCGGTGCCGGCTGGAAGGTCGCCATGTCGACGCTGACCAGCGAGCGCGGCGCCGCTGCCGGCGTCGGCGCGGTCGCGAGCAGCGAGTCGCCGATGTCCGCCATCAACCAGCTGATCGAGCTTGCCAAGCGCACGCGCCGGAATGGCCGCGCGGTCTGGGACGATCCGGTCTGGCGCGACCGGATCATGAAGATTTACGAGCGCACCGAGGCCGCCGTGCAGAACGGCCGCCGCTCCCGCATCAAGGCGCTGAACGGCGGAGCCATGCGCATTCCGCTGCAGGGCAAGGTGGTCGGCAGCGAGATCGGTCAGGAACTGCACCAGATTGCGCTCGGCGTGCTCGGACAGCGCTCCAGCCTGTACGTTCACGATGAGCATGCAGAGGATGACGGTCGCTGGGCGCTTGGCTACATGAACACCTACACGGGCACCATCTCGGGCGGCAGCAGCGAGATCCAGCGCAACATTCTGGGCGAGCGCGTGCTCGGCCTGCCGAAGACGAAGTAGGAGTGCACGTTATGACGGTATCCACCGCAACGCGTTCAAAGGAAGGACAACCGAGGGACTTCGGCTTCAACGAAGACATCCAGATGCTGAAGGAAACGGCCCAGCGTTTTCTCGACGAGCAGCAGCCGGCGACGCGCCTGCGCGGCAGCCTGGCCGGCACGGAAGACCCGCATCGGGGCCGCGTGCGCGCCGGTTGGTATGATCCGGCCGCCTGGTCCGCCATGCAGGAACTCGGCTGGCACCTGGTCGCCGTACCGGAGAGCGCAGGCGGCATCGGCATGGGCCTAGTGGCCGCCGTTGCCCTGCAAGAGGAAATCGGTAGGTCGGCCTGTCCCACGCCGCTGACCAGCACGCTGCTCGCCACCTTCGTGCTGCGCGCTGCCGACGCCACGGCGACGCTCGGCCGCATCGCCGAGGGACAAAGCATGGCGCTGGCCATCTACGGCCCGGACGGCTCGCTCGAGAGCGACGACTGCACGGTGACCGCAACCGGCGATCGGCTGACCGGCACCGCCTGGTTCGTGCAGGACGCCCAGAAGGTCGACGGGTTCATCGTAGCCGCCCGCGCTACGGAGGGCCTCGGCCTCTACCACGTGTCGGCTGCAGACGTAGAGCTGCGGCCGGACCGCATCGTCGATCTCACGCGCGACCAGGGCCGCATCGTGCTGGCGGACACGCCGGCCGAACTCGTCGCTGCGCCCGGCACCGGCGCCGACGTGCTGGCGCGCGCCCTGCCCGCGCTGCTGACGCTGACCGCCGCCGATATTGCCGGGGCCGCCGAGTGGCAGCTGCAAACCACGGCCGAGTACGCCAAGGTGCGCGAGCAGTTCGACCGCCCGATCGGCTTCTTCCAGGCGGTGAAGCATCCGATCGTGAACATGATGATTGCGGCGGACGAAACCCGCTCGCTGGTCTACAACGCAGCCGCCGCGTTCGACTTCGACCCGGACGACGCGCTGCGCGCCGCGCGGTTGGCAAAATCGAGCGCGTCCGACACGGCGGAGTTTTGCGCCAATCGCTCGACCCAGCTGCACGGCGGCATCGGCTTCACGTGGGAGGCGGACGTGCAGATCTGGCACAAGCGGCAGATGCACAGCCAGTTCCTGTTCGGCGACGGCGCCTGGCAGCGCGCCCGGCTGGCGGAGCTGCTCTGACCCCACGCCCACGGCGTATACAGTGCAGGGGGCCTTGGTGATAATGCCCCGCTGCACTGTTCACTTGGCACCGAGGTCATCTTGTCAGACACCGCTCCAGACGTCGCCGCGCTCACCGCCTCGGTGGGCTCCCTGCAATCCGGTCTGGAGGCGCATCGATACATCTGCAGCGATCAGATCGCCACCGCGGTGTTCCTTGCGTATCACCTACGCAAACCCATCCTGATCGAAGGGCCGCCCGGCGTCGGCAAGACCGAGCTCGCCAAAACCACCGCCACGCTGTTTGACCTGCCCCTGATTCGCCTGCAGTGCTACGAGGGCCTCGACGAAGCGAAGGCCATCTACGAGTGGAAGTACGGCAAGCAGCTGCTCTACACGCAGGTTCTGAAAGAAACCCTGGAGGAAGTGCTGGAAGGCGCCAAGGGTTTCCGCGAGTCGGTGCAGCGCCTGCACGAGTTCGGCGATATCTTTTTCTCCGAAGAGTTTCTCGAGCCGCGCCCGCTGATGAAGGCGCTGAAGTCTGAGACCGGCTGCATCCTGCTGATCGACGAAATCGACAAATCGGACCACGAGTTCGAGTCGCTGCTGCTGGAAATGCTGTCGGACTTTCAGCTCTCCATTCCCGAGATCGGCACCATCAAGGCAGTGAAGGAACCGCCGATCGTGTTCCTCACCAGCAACAACACGCGGGAAATTTCCGACGCGCTGAAGCGCCGCTGCCTGCACCTCTACATTCCGTTCCCCGACATCGATCTGGAACAGCGCATCATCCACGCGCGCGTGCCCGAGATTCCGCCCGAGCTGCAGCGCCAGCTGGTGAAATTCATCCAGGAGCTCCGGGAGATGGACCTCAAAAAGGTCCCGGCCATCAGCGAGACCATCGACTGGGCGCGCACGCTGCTGCTGCTGCACGCCGAGTCGCTCGACCCCCAGCTGGTGCGCGACACCCTGAACGTGATCCTGAAGTTCCAGGAAGACATCGAAACCGTCGGCAGCGAGCTCACCTCGCTGCTGCAGAAGATCAACCGATAAGCCGGCGGCAGGGCAGCGCATGGACCGCACGCTGACCCAGTTCATCCGCGCGTTGCGCAACGCCGACGTACGGGTGTCGACCGCGGAAACGCTGGACGCACTCTCCGTTGTCGAGCTGGTCGGCTACGAGGACCGCGGCGCCCTGAAGCGCGCTCTGGCGCTGGCGCTGCCGAAGACCGCCGACGAAAAAGCCACCTACGATGCCTGCTTCGAGCAGTTCTTCGCGTTCAAGGCCGTCCGCGGCGCGCGCGTGCCCGAGCCCGGTGAGGGCGACGACGATCTGAACGACGGCATGGACGAGTCATCCGGTTCGGGGGGCGAAGAGGCCTCCGGCGGCGGCTCTGCGGCTGACGACAGCAAGGGCAGCACCGGCGGCAAAAAGAAAAAACAGAAGACCAAGGCGCCCAGCACTTCGCTCATCGAAGAGGCACCCGAAGAAGATCTCGGCCCTGGGCCCATGAGCGACGCGCAGTCCCAGCTCGGTCAGCTGCTGATGCAGAACTCCATGGTTGAGCTCACCATGGCCATGGCGGCGGCGGGCGAGACGGTCGATCTGCGCGACATACAGGTGTTCACCCAGAAGGGTCTGTACACCCGCAAGATCATGGACGAGATGGGCCTTGGCGGCCTGAATCGCGAAATAAACGACCTGCGCGAAAGCGGCCGGGTGCCCGATCGGCGCCTGGGCCAAGAGCTGCGCAACCGCCGCGACTGGCTGCGCGAGCAGGTGCGCGACTATGTCGAGAAGCAGTTCCTGCTGCACGCAGACGCCACCGGGCATCGCCTGCGCGAGGAACTGCTGCGCAAGGTAAAGCTCTCCAACATCGAGCAGCGCAACTTCCGCCTGATTCAGGAAGTGGTGTTCAAGATGGCGAAGAAGCTCGCCTCGCTGCACTCGCGCCGCAAGAAGGTATTCAAGCGTGGTGCCCTGAACGTACCGCGCACGCTGCGCCACAACATGGCGTACGACGGCGCGATCTTCGATCTGCACTGGAAGTCGGTGAAGATCGACCGGCCGAAGGTCTTCGCCATCTGCGACGTCTCCGGCTCGGTCGCCAACTATGCGCGCTTCATGCTGATGTTCCTCTACAGCCTGGAGGAGGTGATGCCGAAGGTGCGATCGTTCGCCTTCTCGTCCGACTTGGCCGAGGTAACCGAGCTGTTCGAGCGCAACAAGATCGAAGACGCCATTGCGAAAACCATTCGCGACTATGCCGGCGGCTCGACCGATTACGGCCAGGCGCTGACCGATTTCAAGCGCATGTGCCTCGACGAAATCGATAATCGCACCACGATCATCATTCTCGGCGACGCCCGGAACAATTTCGGCAACCCGCGCACCGAGATCATGAAAGAGCTGTACGACCGCTGCCAACGGCATAACTGGCTGGACCCGAAGCCGCGCAACAGCTGGCGAGTGGGCGACACCGAACGGCGGAAATATCAGGCTTACGCGCATCAGGCGGAAGAATGCAACAGCCTGGTCCACCTGGAACGCATCGTCGGTAATCTCCTGCGCACGGTGCAGTGACATGGCGACGGATATCGGCACATTCGATCGGGCAGCGCTGCGACAGCTGACGCTGCTCGGCGCAGCGGCACTCGCGTTCGTGCTGCTGTTGATGCTGCTGCTGGCCTGGGCCGCGGACAGCACGGGCACCGGCAGCACCATCAAGCCCGCCATCGACGCAGAGAGCGGGACAATCACCCTGCTGCTGCGCGAGGAGCCGCCCCAGCTGAACAGCATGCTGGCCACCGACCAGGTGAGCAGCATGGTGCTGGGGCACGTGATGCAGGGCTTGCTCCGCTACGACGCCGCCGGGCGGCTTGTACCCGGCGTGGCCGAGCGCTGGCAGATCGATGCCGAGGGCGCGACGTTCCATCTGCGTGCAGACGCGCGCTGGAGCGACGGCGAGCCGGTGACCGCGCACGACTTCGTCTTCGCGTGGCGCACCGTGGTCGATCCGGCCAGCGCTTCCCAGTACGCGTTCATCCTGTTTCCGATCCAGAACGCCGAGGCCATCACGCAGGGCAAGAAGCCCGTGACGGCCCTCGGCGTGCGCGCCAAGGACGATCGCACGCTGGTCATCACGTTCGAGCGCCCCATTGCGCATTTCGAGAAGCTGGTCGCCTACACCACCTACTATCCCGTGCGCGAATCGTTCTATCGCGCCACCAAGGGCCGCTACGGTGCCGACCACGACACAATCCTCTACAACGGACCGTTCACCATCACGCGCTGGGTGCATGGGGCGCAGCTGCGCATCGAGAAGAATCCGCATTACTGGGACCGAGACCACATCCGCCTCAACGTCATCGACTTCGCCTACTTCACGGAAGACCCGAGCACCCAGGTAAACCTGTTCAAGGACGGACGCATCGCGCTCACCGGTCTCAGCGAGCAGAGTCTCGAAGAGGCGCTGCGCCAGCGCTGGCACATCAATCGCTTCATGGACGGCTCGGTGTTCTACGCCGAGTTCAATCACCGACCGGAACGCCTGACGCACAACCGCAATCTGCGGCTCGCCATCGCGCACGCGCTCGACGCCGACGAGCTGGTGAACAAGGTCATCAAGATTCCCGGGTTCATTCCGGCGCGATCGCTGTTTCCCTCATGGTTGCAGGGCGCCGAGCGCACCCTGCGCGAAGAGTATCCGGCCCCCGTGCGAATACCCGACCCCAAAGCCGCCCGCGCCTATCTGGCGCAAGCCCTGCAGGAGCTCGGTCTCGAGCGCCTGCCGCCGCTCATGCTGCTGACCGGTGACACACCCCTGGCAGCCAAGCAGGCGGAGTATTACCAGGCGCGCCTGAGCGAGCGCTTGGGCATCGATATCCGCATCGACAAACAAACCTTCAAGCAGCGTCTCGCCAAGATGACCAGCGGCGAGTTTGACCTTGTCGCTGCGGGCTGGGGCCCCGACTTCAATGATCCGCTCACCTTCGGCGACCTGTTCGCGTCGTGGAACCTGAACAACCGAGGCAAGTACAACAACCCGGCGCTTGATCGCCAGGTGCGCATCGCCATGGACTCGCTCGACCCCAAGGTGCGCATGGCGGCGTTCGGCGCGATCCAGGACATCATCATCGACGACGCCGTGATCGTGCCGGAATACGAGCGCGGTCTGGTGTTCGTGGTCGATCCGCGTCTCAAGGGCGTGGTGCGCCGCGCGGTGGGTACGGATCCCGACTACAGCTACGCCTGGATCGAGGAGGGCTGAGACCATGCTGTGGCGCTACGCCATCCGACGCGTGCTGCAGGGCCTGATCACAGTGTGGTTCATCGCCACCGCCACGTTTCTGGCCATGCACGCGGTGCCCGGCGATCCGTTGATGGCCGACAAGGCGGTGCCGGCCGATATTCGCGCCAACCTCGAGGCGAAGTACGGCCTCGACCAGCCGCTGCATCGTCAATATTTGATCTATCTCGGCAATCTGGTGCAGGGCGACTTCGGCATTTCCTTCACGCAGAAAAACCGCGAGGTCAACGACATCATCCGCGAGCATTTTCCGGTGTCGGCCACG
The DNA here is from genome assembly GCA_964628545.1 of uncultured Pseudomonadales bacterium. GTDB lineage: Bacteria > Pseudomonadota > Gammaproteobacteria > Pseudomonadales > Azotimanducaceae > UBA7803. Next base: position 13,871 of record CAZVMA010000022.1, read on the forward strand.
CTTGGCATTCTTGCGATCGTGATCGCGGGTCTCGGCGGCATCCTGTGGGGCGCGCTGACGGCGCTCTTTCGCAACAGGCTGCCGGACACATTGATCATGTTCGTGGTGATTCTGGCGATTTCCGTGCCCGGCTTCGTGATCGCGGCGCTGGGGCAGCTTGGCATTCTGGGCCTGAATGGCGCGCTCGGCGTGGCCGTGCTGCCCGTCGCCGGCTGGGGCTCGGTTGCCCATATGATGGTGCCGGCGCTGGTGCTCGGGCTTGGGACCATGGCGTACCTCACACGCCTGATGCGCTCGTCGATGCTCGAGGTGATCGCTACGGACTATGTCCGCACGGCGCGGGCGAAGGGCATTCCGGCCACGCGGGTGTTCACGCACCACCAGCTGCGCAACGCGGTGCTGCCGGTGGTCACCGTGCTGGGCCCCGCGATTGCGAGCATCACCACCGGCGGGTTCGTAGTTGAGCTCGTTTTCGCCATACCGGGCCTCGGCCGCTACTTCGTGCAGGCGGTGCAGCAGCTCGACTACACCGTGATCATGGGCACCACGGTGTTCTACGGCGCGTTTCTGGTGTTCATGGTGATCCTGGTGGACCTGCTCTACGGCCTCATCGATCCACGCGTGCGGGTGAATTGACCGATGCCGCCCAGTTCAACACCCACCGGATCGCCCCTCATCGGCCAACACTCCGCGGGCGCCTCGCTACAGGCCGCTGATTTTGCCCCGCTCGTGCGGTCGGCGCTGCCGAATGCGCTGGTGCGCCCATCGTTGTCGTACTGGCAGGACGCCTGGCGTCGGCTGCGCAGCAACCGCCGCGCGGTGGTCTCCCTGGGTATCGTGATCGCGCTGTTCCTGTTCGCCGTGGCCGGGCCGCTGGTCTGGCGCGTTGATCCAGCAGCGCAGGATGTCGATCAGATCAGCCAGCCGCCCGGCCAGGATCGCGCCGCCACGATCGTGGCGGCGCCGGCGCCCTGGCAGGCCGCAGACCGAGTGCCGGACACGCCCGTACTGCTGCTGGACGGTGCCGCTACGACGCAGTCGGTCCGGCTGCTGTGGGGGCCACTGCCCAATGCCGCCGCTTACCGCGTGTACCGCAACCTGTTCCCCGCGGAGCCGGGGCAGTCGTTCGGCATGCCGCTGGCCGAGCTACCGGCGACCGCGCTTCGCGCGTTCGAAGATCGCCTCGATCTACGGCCCCAGACCTGGTACTACACCGTGGCGGCGCTGGATGCCGAGGGCAACCTGCTGCCCGACTACGTCACGCTGGAAGCCCGGCTGGCCCGCGTCATCACGGCCGAGGACGCAGCCGCGCGCGGCCTTGCACCCGACGCCTCGAGCCTAGCGCCCGGCGACGTGGTGCAGTTCGCGCTGCATCCGCTCGGCACCGACTACCTGGGCCGCGACCTGCTGGCCCGGCTGATGCACGGTGCGCGTGTGTCGCTGTTCATCGGCCTGTGCGCGCCCCTGCTCTACATCCTGTTCGGCATCGCGTACGGCAGCATCGCCGGGTTCGCGGGCGGTCGCGTCGACCAGGTGATGATGCGCTTCGCCGACTTCGTGGTGGCCCTGCCATTCCTGCTGTTCATGATCCTGTTCAAGATCGCGTTCGGCATCGGCCCGGGCGAGAGCGGCATTCTGCCCATGGTGGTTGCGCTGGTCGTGCTGTCCTGGCCGTCCTGCAGCCGTCTGGTGCGCGGCCAGATCCTGCAGATCCGGGAAGAGG
>CAZVMA010000023.1:0-427 GCA_964628545.1 uncultured Pseudomonadales bacterium
CCAGTGCACGGCGAACGAAATCAGGCGCACACCCACGTTTGGGTCGAAGCGCTTGACCGCCTTCATCAGGCCGACGTTTCCTTCCTGCACCAAATCGCCGAGCGGCAACCCGTAGCCATGGTAGGAACGGGCCAGATGCACCACGAACCGCAGGTGACCGAGCACCAGCTGACGCGCGGCCTCCAGGTCGTTGTGGTGATAGAACCGTTCCGCCAGCGCGCGCTCTTCCTCGGCGCTGAGAATCGGGAACGAACTGACGACGCGCATGTAGGCGTCGAGGTCGCGGCCCGGCGACAACGCACCCAGACTGAGCTGCGGCACCGCTGCATTCGTCGACATGTGATACCTCCGGTAACACTTTATGAGGCAAGTCTAGCACTCGCTGCGTGAGAGTGCTAAGCGCCGATCGACTCTTTTACCGTCATCC
>CAZVMA010000023.1:437-11412 GCA_964628545.1 uncultured Pseudomonadales bacterium
CGACCGCCAACCGCCGGTCGTCCAACGCCCAACCAAACGACGTTCCCGAGGTCCGGCGCGGCCCGGGCGCAGTTGACCCGCCGCGGTCTACTAGGCGATTTCGATTCGCCGCAGCCGCTGACGCGCTGCCAGCAGCGCACCGCCGAAGCCGAGCAGCACCCCAGCGGCAAGCAGGGCGGCCACAAACCGGCCATCAAACCCCTGCACGGTCACGGTCTGCCCAAAACTGCCCGCGAGTCGCGTCAGCGGTGCCTCTACCAACACCAGCGCGAGACTGATGAGCATCGCCGCCACGACTGCGCCGCCCGCGCCAAACCACACGCCGAGATATAGCAGGGGCCGACGCATCTGCGCATCCGTAGCTCCCACCAGCTGCAGGACGCGCAGGGCATTGAGCCGAGTCTCAAGCGCCAGCCGGATGGCGGTGGCGGTAACCAGAAGAGCCCCGGTCCCGAACAGGACCGCGAGAAACGCGCTGAAGCGACCGAGGAGCGCCGAAAGATCAGCAACCCGCTCGACCCAGAGCCGCTCGATCACCACCTCGGCAACGCCGGTCTCGTCCGTGACCGAGGCGGCGAGGGCATCCAGATCGCCCGCGGTCCGCCCCGGCTTGACTACGACACGCAGCGACGCTGGCAGGGGATTTTCCGGAAGATCTGCAAGCACGTCCTCGAGTTCCGCATGCGCCCGAAAAGCCGCCAGCGCTGCTTCCGGCGTTATCACCTCGACGGCCTCAACCTCGTCGCGTAGCCGCAGCACGGCCGCGAGGCCATCCCGTACTTCGTCCGACGCATCCAGCGTCAGGTATACGGAGAGGCCCGGACTGCCGGACCAATCTGCGCCAAGCGCGGCCACATTGATGCGCAACAGATAGAGGCCCGCAGGAAAGGACAGGGCGATGCCAAGCAGCGCCCAGATCAGCAGCGCCGAGCCCGGCTGTCGGATCGCGACCGACAGCACCTCGCGCGCATCGAACGCATGTGCGCGGAACCAGCCACGCGCCAGCGCCAGCAGCCCCGGGCGCGGGGTGGCCCAGGGGTCCCGTCGGGTGGTGCGTCCCGTCACGGCCGCGACCGCTCCGTTGCCGACAGCTGCTTGAAGGCGGCTTCACTAAAGACGGCTTCATTGAGGGCAGATCGATTGAAGGCACGATGATCGAGGGCTTCGTGATCGAGGGGGTCGGGCCTGGAAGGATCGTGATCTGCTGCCACAGCGCCGTGATCAAGCTCGATGATGCGGGCCCCAAGCCGCGCGATCAGCGCGTGCTCGTGCGTCGCGATGATCACGGTGGTGCCTAGCTCGTGGAAGCGACCGAACACGTCGAGGATGTCGCGCGACAGCGCCGGATCGAGGTTTCCCGTCGGCTCATCGGCCAGCAACATCTGCGGCCGACCCACAAACGCACGCGCCAGACCCACGCGCTGCTGTTCCCCGGCGCTCAGCTCGCGGGGCAGGCAGGGCTCCTTGCCCTGCAGGTCGACCAGCCCGAGCGCCGCCCGAACCCGCCGCGGCAGATCGCGGGCGGGCACACCCGCCACGCGCAGCGGCAGCGCGACGTTGTCGAACACCGTGCGCTCAGGCAGCAGCATCGGGTCCTGCAGGACCACGCCAATTTGTCGGCGATACAGCGCCAGCCGACGCGGCGGCAGCGCCGCAACATCGACGTCGTTGACGAGCACCTGTCCGCGGGTCGGGCGGTCGAGCCCGAGCAGCAGGCGCAAACAGGTGCTTTTGCCTGCCCCGGAGTGACCGGTTAGAAACGCCATTGACCCCGCAGCGATCCGTAGCGACACATCCGCGAGCGCTTCCTGACCGGTCTCATACCGTCGCGTCACGCGACGGAATTCAACGGCGCCCATCAGCCGAAGCCGCCCCGATGATCGTGATGCCGGTCGCGGCTGTCGGGATCGAAGTCATCGCGGGCGAGCAGGGCTTCGACAAAGTCATCGGCCGAAAACGGCCGGAGGTCATCGATTCCCTCGCCCACGCCGATGTAATAGACCGGGCGGGGCGCCTGGCGAGCAATGTTGAACAGCACGCCCGCGCGTGCGGTGCCATCCAGCTTGGTCAGAATCAGACCGGTGACACCGACTGCCGCATCGAATTCCCGCACCTGCGACAGCGCGTTCTGGCCGATACCCGCATCCAGCACCAGAATCACCTCTTGCGGCGCGCTGGGGTCGATGCGGCCGATGACGCGCCGAATTTTCGCCAGCTCGTCCATGAGATTTGCTTTCGCCTGCAGGCGACCAGCGGTGTCGGCGAGCAGCACATCGCAGTCGCGCGCCTTTGCCGCCTGCACCGCGTCGAACAGCACCGACGCGCTGTCGGCGCCCTGCTGCTGGGCGATCACCGGTACACCGTTACGCGCACCCCAAGTCTGCAGCTGCTCAACTGCGGCAGCCCGGAAGGTATCCCCCGCCGCCAGCATGACCGAGCGTCCGCTGCGCGATAGCTGCGCGGCGAGCTTGCCAATCGTGGTGGTCTTGCCGGCACCGTTCACGCCCACGAACAAAATCACGAACGGCCGCTGATTGCGGTCCGGCGCAAATGGGTGCTCAAGCGGCGCGAGCCTCGATTTCAGCAGGCGCGCCAGCGCGCCGTGCAGCGCGCGCGTGTCATTGAGTTCCTGTCGGCGCACCCGCTGTGTGAGGTCCGCCATGACCTCGGTGGTGGTTTCAACCCCCACGTCGGTGCTGAGCAGGGCAGCTTCAAGGTCTTCCAGCACCTGGTCGTCGATTTCCTTGGCGCCAAGCAGCAGGGTGCCCACGCCCGACGCGAACTGGTCGCGAGTGCGCGACAGGCCGGCCTTCAGCCGCTGCCAAAAGCTGCCGCTGGTGCCAGATGTGTCGCCGGCAGAAGTTTCGGGGTCGTCTGTCACCATCATCTTCTCAGGGTTGGCGTTGACGCGCCGGCTCACCAGAGCCTGCGCGGTTGTCCGGACGCCCGGTTTGCAACAACATGCGCCAATCCGGAACGAGAGGCGCCCGTGGCAGCCAACGAGGTGCGCATTATCAGTGGGAACTGGAAGGGGCGAAAGCTCCGGTTTCCGTCACTGCCCGGGCTGCGCCCAACCTTGGGCCGCGTGCGCGAGACCCTGTTCAACTGGCTGCAGGCCGAGATAGCGGGCCGACACGTGCTCGATTGTTTCGCGGGAAGCGGTGCTCTGGCGTTCGAGGCCTTGTCACGGGGCGCGGCCTCGGCCACCCTCATCGACGCAAACCGGTCGGCCGCTGGCGCGCTGCGGGACAACGCCGAGCGCCTTGGCGTAACCTTGCGGCCGATCGGCGCAACCGCCGCCCGCAGCGTCGACGGCCCGGTCCTGACCGTAGTCTGCAGTCCGATCGCGCGGTTTCTGGATCGGGTGCGGCCCGATGGCCCCGGCTGGGACCTGGTGTTCCTGGACCCACCGTTCGGCTCCGGGCTGCTGGCCGATACCCTGGCGCGTTTGCGCCAGCACCCGGGGCTGTCTCGGGAGGCGCTGATCTATGTCGAGGCGGACAAGGCAGCCGCCATCGACTTCTCGGGTTTCGAAACCATGCGGGAAACGACAGCGGGCGATACCCGCGGCCGCCTGCTGTGCCTTGCCTCACCGGACAGCGATCGCTACCATCCGGCCGGTCGCTGGGGGGAAGAAGCCTGATGAAGGTTGTCGTTTATCCCGGGTCGTTCAATCCCATCACGAACGGCCACGTGGATCTGGTGAAGCGGGCACTGAATCTGTTTGATCACGTCATTCTGGCGATCGGTACGTCCGCCCAGAAGAACCCGGCAGTCGACCTGAAGGATCGCATCGACCTGTGCCGCGAAGTTCTGTCCGAATTCGGCGATCGGGTATCGATCGAAGGCTTCAACACGCTGCTGGTCGACTACGTGCGCAGCAAGGGCGCGCGCTTCATCCTGCGCGGGCTACGCACCGTCACCGACTTTGACTACGAGTTCCAGATGGCCGAGATGAACCAGTCGCTCGATCCCGAAATCGAGTACGTGTTCATGCCGACCTCGAAGGAGTGCTCGTTCATTTCCTCAACCCTGGTGCGCGAGATATCCAGCCTGGGCGGGGACATCTCGCAGTTCGTGCACCCCGCTGTGGTGCGCGCCTACGGCCGCTGAGATCGCGACAGGCGTTTGGGCTCAGGCATGCGTCGTGACCGGGCCCGAGTGCTCGGGCAGGGCGCCGAACCAGCCCGACCAATCCGCATCGGACCGAGGGCGCGGCGGCTGGCAAAGAGGGCAGTAGACCGTCCCTCGGTTACCCAGGCGCAAGCCGAGCAGCGTCGTGCCGCAAGCCTTGCAGGGCTCACCCTCCCGGCCGTATACCCATAGCGACTGCTGGAAATAGCCGGGCTGCCCGTCGTGGTTGACGAAGTCGCGCAGCGTGGTGCCGCCCATGACGATCGATCGCGCCAGAACCCGGCGAATGGCGCTGGCCAACCGGTCGTACTCGATCCGCCGCACCGACCCGGCCGGGCGCGTGGGTCTGATACCAGACAGAAATAGCGATTCGGCCGCATAGATGTTGCCGACGCCCACTACCAGCCGCCCATCCATGATGAAGCTTTTCACCGGGGCGCGCCGACCCGCCGCAGCCGCCTTCAGATAGGCGCCGTCGAACGCGGCATCGAGGGGCTCCACACCCAGGTCGGCGAGCAGCCAATGCGCGGTCACCGGGTGCGGCTGCCAGTGCAGGCTGCCGAATCGGCGGGGATCGTTGAAGCGCAGCACGCAGCCATCGTCCAGCTCGAGGTCGAAGTGATCGTGGCGCAGGGGCGGACGCGCCTCGGACAGGATCCGCAGGCTGCCGGACATGCCGAGATGGACAATCAGGGCACCGGCGGCGGTCTCGATGAGAATGTACTTGGCGCGTCGACCAACCCGCTCGATCCGCGCACCGATCAGGGTTTCAGGTAGCTCGACCGGCCAGCGCAGCATGGCAACGCGCAGCGTCCACGAACCGATGCGACGCCCGACAAGATGGGGGGCGATGCCGCGAGCCGTGGTTTCAACTTCGGGGAGTTCAGGCACTGGGGCGATCGGGGGTCAAGCGGCACCCGACCAGGCGGATCCCAACCAGGAGGAGATGGCCGAGGGTGGCCTGCACAGGACGTCCCCGTACAGGCATAGGGTGCCTGAAGCGCTCCTGAGCGGACCCAGGATTACTTGATCTTCGCTTCGTTGTACTTCACGTGCTTGCGGACGATCGGATCAAACTTCATGAATTCAAGCTTGTCCGGGGTGGTCCGCTTGTTCTTGTCCGTGGTGTAAAAGTGGCCGGTGCCGGCACTCGAAACGAGCTTGACTTTCTCTCGCATGATCAACCCTCCAATCAGCGTCGCTCAGACGCGTTCGCCGCGCGCCCGAAGCTCAGACAGCACCTGCTCGATGCCTTTCTTGTCGATCACACGCATGCCAGCGGCCGACACCCGCAGGCGCACGAAACGCTGCTCGGCCGCCACCCAGAAGCGATGGTAGTGGAGGTTCGGCGAGAACCGCCGGCGCGTCTTGTTCTGAGCGTGGCTGACGTTGTTGCCCGTCATCGGGCTTTTGCCGGTTACTTGGCACACTTGCGACATGGCGGCGCGGTCCGAAAAAATGGAGCGCGTTTATACCAGACCACCGAACAACGGGCAACACAGCGGCGGCTCTGGCCTGTTCTCGAGCCATCCGCTAGCAGTATCCGCGCTCGGCCAGGGACGCCGTTGCGCCGTGACCCACGATGATGTGATCGAGCACCCGGACATCGATTTGTGCCAGCAGCGCGCGCAGTTCTTCCGTCAGCCGAACATCGGTCGGGCTTGGCTCCGCGCTGCCCGACGGGTGATTGTGAGCCAGCACGACCGCTGCGGCGTTGCAGTGCAGCGCTGCCTTCAGCACCTCGCGCGGGTGAACGCTCGCCCGATCGACCGAGCCGTAAAACAGGCGCTCGAAGCCGATCAAGTGATGGCGCGTGTCCAGAAACAGACACGCGAAGACCTCGCGCTCACAGCCCGCGAGCTGCTGTTGCAGAAAGACCCGCACCGCCGCGGTGTCAGTCAGCAGCGGCCGATCGACTATCGCCTGTTCCGCGTGTCGCCGGGCAACCCCGAGAATGGCGCGCAGCTGACCGATGCGACCATTGCCCAAGCCGGCGCGCGCCAGCCGCCCGGAAGGCGCGTTCATTACGCCGCGCAAATCGCCAAACGCTTCGATCAGGCCACGGGCCAGCGCGAACGCCGGTTTGCCCCGAGCGCTGGAATGCAGGCAGAGGGCCAGCAGCTCCGCGTCGCTGAGCGCGTCAGGGCCGGTGCGCAGGATGCGCGCCCGAGCGTCGCCCAGAAGCTCGGCGGCGGAAGGGACGGGCGACGTCCGACCGGTCCCCCCGTGCGGTGAAGGCTGGCTGACGGCTTGCGCTACCGCCATCAGCGACCGCGTGCGCTCCGCCTGGCGGCATTCGCTACTGGGCCGCTGCGCCTCTGTGCGTTCGCGGGAGATCGGACCTCGAGGAGACATGGAGGGCTTCCTGTGCTGGTGGTATGGTTCCGGGCCTGTTCGTACACCACAGGGGCGCGCCGAACGCCACGCGCCGGAACAACCATGAACGATGCAGTTTCGGGTGGCTCGACGCCCCTGACCGACACGATGACCGGATGTCGAATCCTACTGGGCGTGAGCGGCGGCATCGCTGCGTACAAGACGCCGACGCTTGTGCGTCGACTGCGCGAAACCGGCGCAGAGATCCAAGTGGTCTTGACGGCAAACGCCCATCATTTCGTCACGGCGACGAGCCTTCAGGCTGTCTCGGGTCGCCCTGTTCGAGATGACCTGTGGGACGCCGCCGCCGAGGCGGCGATGGGACACATCGAGTTGGCGCGCTGGGCGGATTTGGTGCTGATCGCCCCCGCCAGCGCGGATCTGATCGCGCGCCTGGCCCAGGGCCGCGCCGACGATTTGCTGACCACCCTGTGCCTCGCCACCCGGGCGCCGATCCTGCTGGCGCCAGCCATGAACCATCAGATGTGGCTGCATCCGGCGACGCAGCGCAACATCGCGACGCTGCGCGCATCCGGCTGCGAGATCGCGGGCCCCGCTGAAGGACCCCAGGCGTGCGGCGAGTTCGGGCCGGGGCGGATGCTGGAGCCCGAGGATCTGGCGGCGCTGACGCAGGCGCAGCGCCAACGCGCTGGGCGCGGCCTCCAGAGCGCAGCGGCGGCAGGGTGTCTTGCGGGCAAGCGCGTACTGATCACGGCGGGCCCAACCCGCGAAGCCATCGATCCGGTGCGGTACATCAGCAATCACAGCTCCGGCAAGCAGGGTTATGCCATTGCGGCCGCCGCGCTGCGCGCCGGCGCAGCGGTCACGCTGGTCTCCGGACCGGTGCAGATCGAGCCGCCCTCAGGCGCACGCGTGGTGCGCGTCACCAGCGCCGTCGAGATGGATGCAGCCGTGCAGGCGCAGGCGGGCGCTTGCGATATCTTCATCGGCGTCGCGGCCGTGGCCGACTATCGGCCCGACGCGCCTGCGCAGCAGAAACTGAAAAAGCTGCCAGAGCGCGATAGCCGGCTGACGCTGACGCTGATCGAGAACCCGGACATCATCGCGCGCGTCGCTGCACGGCCGGATCGGCCGTTCGTCGTCGGCTTCGCGGCGGAAACTCATGACACCCTCCAGCACGCGCGGGACAAGCGCGCGCGGAAGGGACTCGACATGATCGTGGTCAACGACGTGTCCCGCAGCGACATCGGCTTCAACGCCGACACCAACGATGTCACCCTGATCTGGTCCGGCGGCGAGACGCACATTGCCAAAGCCGAAAAATCCGTGATCGCCGACCAGCTGATCGCCAACGTGGCGGCGCGACTGTCCGCGCACGCACCGCGGCGGGACGCTGGCGCAAAGTCGTCTGCCGAGCCGCAGGCGGCGGAGTGACAGCGCGGCCGACGGTGGGTTCGGGTCGGATGAACTCGGGCGCCGAGCGCCCGCTGCGCGGCACCGTGCTGCTGGCAGGCGCGGTCTGCTGCGGGTTCCTGCTGGCGGCCGCCGTGCTGTTACTGCTGGTACGGCCCCGGGTGCTCGACTCGATTGCGCAGGCAGAGCTCAAGATCGAGGCCGAGGCCGCTGCGCAGCTCGCCAATGCCCAGTTAATGGCACTGTCCAGCGCCGTCGAAAGGACAGCCGCCAGTGCAGCCGCACGAGCAGCGGTGCGCGGCGCCGGATCAGACGAAGCAGCCGGTCTGGCGGCTTCTGGCTTTCCGGCGGGCCTTGCGGCCGGCATGTCGTTTGCGGAGCAGGTGCATCTACTGCCTATCGCGGCGCTTCCCGACACCGCCTCAGTCGACGGGGCGATCTCCTACGCGGGGGTCGAGCTGATCCAGATGGCGCGCGACCTCGAGCCCGGCTCGACCAGCGTCGGTCCGGAGGTGATTCGAGGGCGCGGCCTGGTCCTGCATCTGGCCGCGCCAATTCGCGACGACGGCGCAGTGCTGGGGGTCGTGTATGTCCAGGTACGTCCGGCTTTTCTGGGCGACGTGCTGTCGGCGCGATCGAGCGAAGCGGGGGCGTTCAGCGTCGTGCAGAGGGTGGGCCCGGACGCCGAACGCGCTTTGGGGCAAAGGCAGCACCGCCCACAGCGAGGTTGGCGGGCAGCCCGCCGCCATCGAGATCCCGCTCGCCGCGCCGAACTGGTTTCTGGTTCTGGATCCGGCGCTTGCCGACGTCACCCGGCGGGCGGCGCAGGTCTGGCCGATCGGCATGACCAGCGTCGGCCTTGCGTTGGGGTGGCTGCTGTCCCTCACGGCAGTGTGGATGACTCGAGCGCGGGTACCGACGCCGCAGCAGTCCGGGAGCCGCTCCAGGCCGCCAGTCGGCAACACCGGCGCGGTCGACACCGGCGCGGTCGACACCAACGCGGTGGACACCGCCGCTGCCGACACTCCGTTGCTGCCCGCAAGCTTGCCGCCCACCCCGACCGAACCCACCCGTTCGGCCACCGGGACACCTGCAGAGTCCGCGGCGGTTGCCCAAGAAGCGGGGCCTGCCCCCACAGCGACCCTAGCCGGCAGATTCGAAACCGGTGCCGAAACCGGCGCCGAAACCGGTGCCGATGCCGATATCGATGCGCGTCTGCGCCATGAATCGGGTTTCCGGGGTACCGTCACAGGTGGGCTGGATACCGACACCGTCGCCCGCATCGCGCGCGCGTTCGCAACCCTCGCCCGCAGGCAGGGCACGACCCGTATCGCCGTCGGCCGCGACAACCGGCTTTCGAGCGATCGTCTGCACGATGCCGCGGTACAGGCGCTGCGGGACACCGGGCTCGACGTGGTGGATATCGGGGTCGTGGCAACACCCGTACTGTGGTATGCGGCACACAGTCTCGAAGCCGGGGCCGGCCTCATGATCACCGGCGGCTCCGACAGCGCGGAAAGCAACGGGGTCAAACTGGTGCTGAACGGGGCCGAGCTCGGCGACGAGATGCTGTCCCGCATCTGCGAAACAGCCAAATCGGGGGCCTTCGAGTCCGGTGACGGGCGCCTGACGCAGCTGGATTTCACCCCCGACTACCTGCATCGCGTGCTGTCCGACGTGGTCGTGGCGCAGCCGCTGCGCGTGGTGCTGGACGGCGGCAACGGTGTGGCGGGTGTAATCGCGGAGCAAGTGCTGACGCGACTGGAGTGCACGGTAGTGCCCCTGCACTGTGACCCCGACGGGCGGTTCCCGAACCGTCATCCAGATCTGTCCGACCCGCGGCAGCTGGATGCTCTGCGTCATGCGGTCAAGTCGACATCCGCCGATCTCGGCATCGCGCTGGACGGCGACGGCTGTCGGCTAGCGGTCGTGTCGGGTTCCGGGCGTATCGTGCAGCCCGACCGCCTGCTGATGCTGCTGGCCGAAGACGTGATCGGTCGCAACCCGGGCGCGGACATCGCCCACGACGCGCTGTGTTCGCGGCAACTCGCCAGCTTCATCAGCGATCTTGGCGGGCGACCGATCGTGGTTGCCGGCGGCACCCAGGCTCTGCCGGCTGCACTGCGTGACCCTGGCGCTCTCCTGGCGGGAGATTACGCCGGACACGTCTGTTTTTCGGAGCGCTGGTACGGCTTCGCGGACGGCATCTACGCGGCCGCGCGGCTGCTGGAAACGCTTGCCGCTAGCGCCGCGCCCGTGGACGACCAGCTGCTGCGCTACCCGACGCTGTGCGCGACACCGCTGCTATCGATCCCAACCGGCGCCACACCGGCCGCGTTGCTGCTGGAACGGATCAGAGCCGAGATCGACGGGGCGCACGTTCGCGTGGATCATGCCGCAGTTGCTCCTGTTCGTATCGACCAGGCCGACGGTTGGGGCGTGCTCTGCCTCGGCCCGGGCGCGTATCTGCTGCAATCGCGGTTCGAAGCCGAATCCGAGGCAGCGCTGGATCGGCTACAGTCGCTGTTTGCTGACGCAATGCGCAGGATCGACCCGCAACTGGCGTTACCCAGGCCCATGTCATGACTGAAATTGAAACAAGGACCGCAGACTTGAACGCACCAACTCCGGACACCCGATCCGTCACCAGCGTGCTCACCGAGGCGTTGCCCTACATTCAGCGGTATCACGGGTCGACGCTGGTGATCAAATACGGCGGCAACGCCATGGTCGAGGCCGAGCTGGAAACCGCCTTCGCTCGCGACATCGTGCTGCTCAAGCTGGTGGGCATGAACCCGGTCGTAGTGCACGGGGGCGGGCCGCAGATCGGTGATCTGCTGAAGCGTCTCGAAATTCCGACGCGCTTCGTCGACGGCATGCGGGTGACCGACGCGGCGACCATGGACGTGGTTGAGATGGTGCTGGGCGGGCTCGTGAACCAGGCCCTGGTGTCACTGATCAACAAGCACGGCGGCAGGGCCGTGGGCGTCACCGGCAAGGACGGCAACCTGATCCGCGCGCGCAAGCTGACCCTGCGCCGAACCGATCCTGCGCTGCAGGCGCCCGAGATCATCGACATCGGGCAGGTCGG
>CAZVMA010000023.1:11422-14764 GCA_964628545.1 uncultured Pseudomonadales bacterium
TGATCGCCCCCATCGGGGTCGGGGATCAGGGCGAGTCTTACAACATCAACGCCGACCTGGTGGCGGGCCGGGTCGCCGAGGCGCTGCGCGCGGAAAAGCTGATTCTGCTGACCAATAAACCGGGCATCCTGGACCGGGCGGGCACGACTCTGGCCACGCTGACCGCCGCCGAAGTAGAGGCATTGGTGCGAGACGGCACAATCAACGAAGGCATGCTGCCGAAAACCGACTGCGCGCTGGAGGCGCTGCGCAACGGCGTGCGCAGCGTGCAGATTATCGACGGCACAGTGGCGCACTCGCTGCTGGTCGAGATTTTTACCGATGCCGGTATCGGCACCAAGATCACGCTGGACGCGGGCGGCTGATTGATGCGCCCGCGCGGCAATCGACGTCAGGAGATCCTGCAGGCGTTCGCGCTGATGCTGGAAACGCATCCGGGCCACCGGATCACCACCGCCGCGTTGGCCGCACAGATCGGTTTCTCCGAAGCGGCCCTTTACCGGCATTTTCCAAGCAAGGCGAAAATGCTTGAGGGGTTGATCGAGTTCGTCGAGGCGACCCTGTTTTCCCGCATCACCCGGATCCTGGCGGAGGAGCCCACGGCGCCGGGGCGCTGTCACGCGATCCTGTGGCTGCTGCTGACCTTTGCGGAGCGCAACCCGGGTCTCGCGCGTCTGCTGGTCGGCGACGCGCTGCAGGGCGAGACCGAGCGGCTGCGCACGCGCATGCGCCAGCTATTCGACCGGCTGGAGACGCAGTTTCGGCTGATCCTCCGAGACTGGGCAATCACGCAGGTGCCCGCGCCGCCCATGGGCAGTGCGGCAGGGGCCAATCTGCTGCTGGCCGTGGCAGAGGGTCGCATCGGTCAGTACGTGCGCAGCGAGTTCAGCGCCCTGCCGAGCACAGGCTGGGAGGAACAGTGGCGCGCGGTAGAGCTGGGTGTGTTTGGCGCCTCCGCCGCTTCTGGAACGAGTCCTTACTGATCGATCTTCAGTCCGTCGACCCATCGCTGGGGTCACGCCACGCCAGGATCGTCGCGGGCATGATCAGGCACGACAGGAAGGCGACATTCAGGAAGTGCGTGACGATCACGCGAGCAGCCTCGGGGGTTGGCGTAAAGCGATCCGCCACGTCGCTGCCGATGTAACCGACCAACAGCAGCAACACCGCGTATTGATAGGCGCGCAGGTAGGCGGCGTTGCGCTCCTGCGTCTCACGCTCGTCCAGCTGACGATCGGGAGCGTTCGCCACGAAGCCGTAGGTGCACGTGAACAGCACCAGCGCGGAGGCGAAGCCGAGCAGCGCGCTGGCGCCCACCGCCAACTCGGCCCAAAGCGGAGCCGCCACCGGCCACAGGGTTGGCCAAACCAGTTTCAGCGTGAACCAGAGCCACATGGCGCAGAGCGCTACGACTGAGAGCACGCGCGCGTGCCGCGGACCAAGCGCGAGCAAACGGCCGCGGTCAGGCGCGGGGCGGGGCGAAGTCGGCGGATGGGGTGCGGGGCCGCGAACGTTCATCAACAATCTCCTGCTCTACACCGGCGCCGCCAAGCTGCGCGGCAAGCGCCGGGAATGGCGTCAACGAGAACAGCGCCTCAACCGGTGCGCGCAACACGTGCGCAAGCCGCAGCGCCAGCTCGACGCTCGGGCTGTAGGCCCCGCGCTCGAGAAACCCGATCGTCTGCGGATTGACCCCGACTGCGGCAGCCAAGTCCTTCCGGCTCATGTCGCGATCGATCCGAAAAACGGCGATGCGGTTGTGGATCATTGTCTTATAGTACTGAATTGTTGCTTTAACACAATTAATCATTCTGAAAGAGCTTCACAAGAGCCGTTGTCGATCAGTGGGCAGGCTGGTCGCAGGTACCGGCGAGCTGCAACGCGCGGTCCGCGTCGAAACGCGCGTCTGCCGCGGCCTGATCGGCCCGGCGCTCCACAATTTCCGCAGCGAGCTCGCGGATATCCGCCTCTAGCGCGCCCATTGTCGACTTCAGCTCTGCGGTGACTGCTCGCCCCGAGCGCTCCATTTGCGCGGCTTCCGCCCGCAGACTCTGAAGTCGGGCCTCGGCACGAACCCGGCTGTTCTCCAGATGGGCGATCCGGCTGTCGAGCGCCGATAGCGTCTTGGCGCGCGCCGCCTCAAGCTCGTCCACACTGCTGTACAACGCCCGAATGCGCGCCAGCTGCTGTACGCAATCGGCGTAGGCGCGGTCCTCAGCCAGCTTGCGCTCCAGCGCCGCGCCAGAGAGCTCGGGCGCGACGCTCTCGATCACGCGGCCGCTCGCGGCATCCAGCACCTCATAGCCGAACCGGGCTCGAGACGCGGGCACGGCATTGCTGATCTCGACCCGACCCTCGGCATTGCGATAGCGATAAAGTCGTGCGCCCGTTTCCGCCGCATGCGCGGCAGCCACGATGCCGCGCGGCAAGTCCGATTCAACGATCCCTGACAGCGGCGCGGCGAACCCGAAAAACAGAGGCACCAACAGCAGCGCCGTCGGCAGCCCGCGATTTTCGCGTGCGCCGACGCGCATTAGTCGCGGGTCAAGCAGTAGGTGGCCTGATAGGCCCGAATGCGCTCGCGCAGCGCGGGGTCATCGACACCGCCAAGACCACCGGCGTCCAGAAACGTGATGACGTCTTGCAGCGTAAGGATACTGAGCACCGGCACACCCAGTGCGTCGCGCAATGCGGCGACGGCGGTGTCCCGCGCGCCGTCCGCGCGCTCCTGACGATCGAGCGCAATCACGACGCCGGCCACCTCGGCGCCAGCCGACGCGATCAGGTCGGTCGCCTCGCGAACCGCGGTACCGGCCGTCAGCACATCGTCGACCAGCAGAACCCGGCCCGTCACGGGCGCGCCGACGAATTGCCCGCCCTCCCCGTGAGACTTGGCTTCCTTCCGGTTGAAGGCCCAGGGCGTGTCGAGACCCCGGCGGGCAAGCGCTTCGGCTGTTGCCACCGCGATCGGAATGCCTTTGTAGGCGGGTCCGAACACGAGGTCGAACTGCAGGCCACGGTCGCAGATAGCGGCCGCGTAGGCCTCACCCAAAGCTTGCATGGCGGCGCCCGTGTACAGCGCCCCGAGGTTAAAGAAATAGGGGCTGCGGCGACCGGACTTCAGAGTGAAATCGCCGAACCGAAGCACCCCGCGCGCGATGAACAGGCGGATCAGTTCGTGTCGTGCAACCGTATCGATGCCGTTCACAGGATCATTCTCCCGTCTGCCTTGTGGTATCCCGCTGTGCGCAAAGCCAACCGCGTCCGAAAATGCCTGCGCCCAAAGCCCGACGCGCCCGCAAACGGCAGCGCCTCGGTCAGCCGGCGACCGCGGCGCGTTGA